>NZ_KV824005.1:0-3016 GCF_001815995.1 Dietzia sp. HMSC21D01
TTTGTGTGTAAGTCCTCGGCCGATTAGTACCGGTCACCTGCACGCATTGCTGCGCTTCCAGTTCCGGCCTATCAACCCCATGGTCTGTGGGGGGCCTTAACCACGCGAAGGTGGTGAGAAACCTCATCTTGGAACAGGCTTCCCGCTTAGATGCTTTCAGCGGTTATCCCTTCCGAACGTAGCTAACCAGCGATGCTCCTGGTGGAACAACTGGCACACCAGAGGTTCGTCCGTCCCGGTCCTCTCGTACTAGGGACAGCCTTCCGCAAGTTTCTTACGCGCGCGGCGGATAGAGACCGAACTGTCTCACGACGTTCTAAACCCAGCTCGCGTGCCGCTTTAATGGGCGAACAGCCCAACCCTTGGGACCTACTCCAGCCCCAGGATGCGACGAGCCGACATCGAGGTGCCAAACCATCCCGTCGATATGGACTCTTGGGGAAGATCAGCCTGTTATCCCCGGGGTACCTTTTATCCGTTGAGCGACACCGCTTCCACATGCCGGTGCCGGATCACTAGTCCCGACTTTCGTCCCTGCTCGACGTGTCAGTCTCACAGTCAAGCTCCCTTGTGCACTTGCACTCAACACCTGATTGCCATCCAGGCTGAGGGAACCTTTGGGCGCCTCCGTTACTCTTTGGGAGGCAACCGCCCCAGTTAAACTACCCACCAGGCACTGTCCCTAACCCAGATCATGGGCCGAGGTTAGACGTCCAATACGATCAGAGTGGTATTTCAACAACGACTCCACACACACTGGCGTGCATGCTTCACAGTCTCCCACCTATCCTACACAAACCGAATCGAACGCCAATACCAAGCTATAGTAAAGGTCCCGGGGTCTTTTCGTCCTGCCGCGCGTAACGAGCATCTTTACTCGTAATGCAATTTCGCCGAGTCTGTGGTCGAGACAGCAGAGAAGTCGTTACGCCATTCGTGCAGGTCGGAACTTACCCGACAAGGAATTTCGCTACCTTAGGATGGTTATAGTTACCACCGCCGTTTACTGGGGCTTAAATTCTCAGCTTCGCCTTGCGGCTAACCGGTCCTCTTAACCTTCCAGCACCGGGCAGGCGTCAGTCCGTATACATCGACTTACGTCTTCGCACGGACCTGTGTTTTTAGTAAACAGTCGCTTCTCTCTGGTCTCTGCGACCACCCCCAGCTCCCACCGCGAAGGTGCTCACCGGGCGTGGTCCCCCTTCTCCCGAAGTTACGGGGGCATTTTGCCGAGTTCCTTAACCACAGTTCTCTCGATCGCCTTGGTATTCTCTACCTGACCACCTGTGTTGGTTTGGGGTACGGGCCGTGTATGAACTCACTAGAGGCTTTTCTCGGCAGCATAGGATCACTGAATTCCCCACAACGGGTACGCATCAAGTCTCAGCCTTAATGTGACACGGATTTGCCTATTGTCACGGCCTACACTCTTACACCAGTACAACCACTGACTGGCCCAGCTACCTTCCTGCGTCACCCCATCGCTTGGCTACTACCAGATCAGGTCCCGCGCATCCCCACCACGCGGTCCGAAGACCGTCTAGGTGGTTCTGGGCGGTTAGTATCACTGATTCACCATGGGCGCGCACACACGGGTACGGGAATATCAACCCGTTGTCCATCGACTACGCCTGTCGGCCTCGCCTTAGGTCCCGACTCACCCTGGGCAGATTAGCTTGACCCAGGAACCCTTGGTCATCCGGCGGACGAGTTTCTCACTCGTCATTCGCTACTCATGCCTGCATTCTCACTCGTGTGGCCTCCACACCTGGATCACTCCGGCGCTTCTATGGCCACACGACGCTCCCCTACCCACCCACACACCTGCCCGGAGGAGGTTCAACGTGTGAGTGCCGCGGCTTCGGCGGTGTACTTGAGCCCCGCTACATTGTCGGCGCAGGACCACTTGACCAGTGAGCTATTACGCACTCTTTCAAGGGTGGCTGCTTCTAAGCCAACCTCCTGGCTGTCTCAGCGATCCCACATCCTTTTCCACTTAGTACACGCTTAGGGGCCTTAGCCGGCGATCTGGGCTGTTTCCCTCTCGACTATGAAGCTTATCCCCCACAGTCTCACTGCCGCACTCTCACACCTCGGCATTCGGAGTTTGGCTGACGTCAGTAACCTTGTAGGGCCCATCGGCCATCCAGTAGCTCTACCTCCGAGGTGAAACATGCGACGCTGCACCTAAATGCATTTCGGGGAGAACCAGCTATCACGGAGTTTGATTGGCCTTTCACCCCTACCCACAACTCATCCCCTCAGTTTTCAACCTAAGTGGGTTCGCGCCTCCACGACGTCTTACCGTCGCTTCACACTGGCCATGGGTAGATCACTCCGCTTCGGGTCTAGAGCATGCCACTAACAACGCCCTATTCGGACTCGCTTTCGCTACGGCTACCCCACACGGGTTAACCTCGCGACATACCACTAACTCGCAGGCTCATTCTTCAAAAGGCACGCCATCAGCCCAAAAGGCCTCTGACGGATTGTAAGCACACGGTTTCAGGTACTATTTCACTCCCCTCCCGGGGTACTTTTCACCATTCCCTCACGGTACTAATCCGCTATCGGTCACCAAGGAGTATTCAGGCTTACCGGGTGGTCCCGGCAGATTCACAGCAGATTTCACGGGCCCGCTGCTACTTGGGTACACAAATCGCCCCGCCGCAAGGTTTTCAGGTACGGGACTCTCACCCTCTCCGGCCGACCCTTCCAAGTCGTTCCCCTAACCCGCGAACAATCAGCGCCCGGTCCGGCAGAACCAAGGACATCGCGCCCCACAACACCACACACGCAACCCCTGCCGGGTATCACACGCATGCGGTTTAGCCTCCTCCGCGTTCGCTCGCCGCTACTGACGGAATCACTATTGTTTTCTCTTCCTGCGGGTACTGAGATGTTTCACTTCCCCGCGTTCCCTCCACACACCCTATGTATTCAGATGCGGGTAACACGCCATCACGCGTGCTGGGTTCCCCCATTCGGACACCCTCGGATCACAGCTCGTTTGGCA
>NZ_KV824006.1:0-9852 GCF_001815995.1 Dietzia sp. HMSC21D01
CCCGCCGCACCCGCCGCACCCACAGCGGGGTACCGGGACCACGCCGTGCTCGACGCGCCGCCCGGGACCGGCGGCAGATGCTCGGTTGCGGGGTCCGCGGGTGGGAAGCGCTCGGTCGCGGGGTCCGCAGGTGGGAAGCGCTCGGTCGGCGGATCGACCGGCGACAAGCGCTCGGTGGGCGGGTCAGCAGGCCCCGCAGCCCCCGGGTCGGCGGGATCGGCCGCCGGGGTCGGCTCGGTGGGCGCGTCGCCGGCGCGGTCCGGATCTGCGGGATCGTCGCCCCGGCGTGGGCCGCCCGGTCCGCTCACCGCGGGATCTTCCCGTGCGACTCCTCCGTGACACGCCCGTTCGCGAGCACGGGGATGACCTTCCGGATATCGGTGACCTCGTCGTCGTCGACCTCCACGACCATCAGCCCCGCGTCGGGACCGGCCTCGGAGCGCACGGTCCCGTCCGGCCCGACGAGCAGCGAGTGACCGACTCCGGTGGGTGCGCCGCGCTTGACCTCGACGCCCTCGACGGCCGGGTCGGCCTGTCCCACGGCGAGCAGGAAGGTCGTCGAGTCGAGCGCGCGCGCCCGGGCGAGCAGCCGCCACTGGTCGACCTTGCCCGGCCCGGCGCCCCATGACGCGCTGCACAGGGTGAGGCGCGCGCCGGCGGACGCGAGCGCGGTGTACTGGCCGGGGAACCGGATGTCGTAACAGACGCTCAGGCCGACCCCCACGCCGTCGACCGTCACCACGCGCGTCGCGTCACCGGGCTCGACGGTGTCGGACTCGGCGAACCCGAACGCGTCGAACAGGTGGATCTTGTCGTAGCCCGTGTGGATCTCCTCGCCGCCGCCGGTGGGTCCCGTGACCAGGAGGGTGTTGCGGACGCGGCCGCCCCGACCGGGCGTGAACATACCGACGACGACGAGGACACCGTGCTCACGGGCGGAATCGGCCACGGCACTCGCCCACGGGCCCTCGAGGGGTTCGGCGATCTCGTCGAGTCGACCGGCCCCGAACGCGCGCATGGTGGCTTCGGGGAACACCACGATGCGAGCCGACTGCGCCGCGGCCTCGGCCACCGACTCGCGGACCAGTCGGAGGTTGTCCTGCGGGTCGCGTCCGGTCAGGATCTGGGCGGCGGCGATGCGCACGGCGGTCCTCCTCTGGCTAAGGGCTGGCGGCACGAGCACGACGGTACCGGTGACCTCCGACGCTACCCGCGGCCCGCGGTGCCCCTCGCCCGAGACGGCGACAGGCCGTCGCCCCGCGCTCCCACATCCACCACGCCGCCAGCCCCGCGGCGAGCGACGCCGCCCAGGACAACCACGGATGCCCTGCGTCCCGGATCGGCGGGTACACCAAGAAGTGGGTGAGATAGATGAACAACGACGCCGCCGCGAGGGGCGTTACCATGCGTGCCACCGGCCGCGGCAACCGGACGGAGGGGATCCAGATCAGGGCGAGGATCCCCGCGATGATCACCAGTTCCCTGGCGGGATGCCCGAACCACCCCGGCACGCAGACCACCGCCACCGCCGTGCAGGCCAGGCGCGCCCACACCGCCGCGCCGCGCGACCCCCGGGCCACACCGGCGTGTTCGGCGCGCGCCACGGCCCACCCGAGCCCGAACAACCAGAGCACCGCCGGCGCGGAGTACCACACGAGCGGACCGCCACCGAGGTCGACCACGCCGTAGCGCACGAGCAGACCGAGGGCGATCAGAGCAGCCGGTACGGCGAAGGGGAGGCGGGAGTCGAGACGACTCACCGCGGGCACGGCCATGACCGCGGCCACGAGCACCAGCAGGTAGACGGAGGCCTCGACGAACCACATCTGCCAGGGATTCCACCACCGGTCGTCGGACCAGGACCGTGGCCCCAGGACGTGCGTCGCCAGCAGCGGCGAGTACCAGTGGTAGCGGCTGGTGAACGGGGTGACGATCAGCAGCCACACGACGGCGGGCAGCGCGATCCTCGACGCGGTCCTGAGGACGCCGCGGGCACGCTCCCCCGCGCTCCCCGGGTTCAGACGGAAACGTGCCAGCGAGTATCCGACCAGCGCGATGAGGACGTGCGCGCCACCGTAGACCTCCATCGCCCGCGTGTGCCCGCCGACGATCGTCAGGATGAACACCGCGCGGAGGACGATCGAGGTGTCCATGCGCGCCCACGACCGCCACGGTCGCCGGCGCGACCTCGGAGCCGGCATCCGTGCGACGGTGATGCCGTCGAGTTCCGCGAGCGGACGCAGATGCCAGTCCCGCGGTAGCCCGGGGACGCGCTGCTCGAGTCGCGCCGAGAGCACCACATAGGTCAGAGAATCGCCCCCGAGGTCCACGAACGTCGCGTCGGGAGGGCACGCGTCCAACCCGAGAGCGTCCGCCACCAGCGCACTCGGAGGGGCGGTCTCGGACCCGCCGGGCTCTCGGGACCGCTGCGCGACGAGCGCGCGCAGGGCCACCTGGTCGACCTTGCCGGCGGCCGTGCGGGGGTAGTCGGCCAACACGAGGACGTCCACCGCCGACGGGGGAAGCCCCGACGCGTCCGCGGCCGCAGCCGCAACCGCCGAGGAGTCCGACCGCTCGCGGGTGACCACCACCAACCGGTCCGGCTCACCGACGCAGGAGACGTCGAACCCCCGGCCGGCGAGGTTCGATTCGACCCGTCCCAGGTCGATGCGGTGACCGAAGACCTTGGTCTCGCGACCCATCCGCCCGACGATCTCCACGAGGCCGTCCTCGGTGATCCGGGCGAGGTCCCCCGTCCGGAGCTCCTCGAGCTCGGGGCCCCGGCCGAGATCGGCGGGCGTCGTGGCGTACCCCATCATCACATTGGGTCCGCGGTAGACGAGCTCGCCGGGCTCGTCGAACCCGGCTCCGCGCGGACGGTCCACGCGGAACTCACCGCCGGGGATCGCGATGCCGACCGCCCCCGGGCGCGTGCGCGCGAGGTGGGCGGGCAGGTATCCCATCCGTGCCGTGGCCTCGGTCTGGCCGTACATCACCACGAGCTCGGCGCCCCGGGCCTCCAGATACGAGGCCACCCGACGCACCGCGTCTGGGGCCAGCCGACCGCCGGCCTGGGTGAGATAGCGCAGGCGGGTGAGACCGTCCAGTCGCTCCAGGCCCACGCGCTCCAGGAGCTCCACGGTGTGGGGGACCGCCGCGAACGTCGTCGCCCCGTGGGCTGCCGCGCGCTCCCAGAACGCCGGCCTCGAGACCGAGTCGGTGTTGAGGATCACCCCGGCGCCGGCGAGCAGGTGACTGTGCAGCACGGACAAGCCGTAGCAGTAGTGCGGTGGCAGGGTCGTGATGGCCCGGTCCGTCGGCCGGATACGCAGGTACTCGACGATCGATGCCGCATTGGCCAGCACCGCCGCGCGGGACTGGCGTACCAGCTTGGGAGTGCCGGTCGACCCCGAGGTGCTCATCAGCAGTGCGAGGTCGTCGTGGAGGTCGTACCGCGGCGACGCGGTGTGCACGCCGCGCGGCACCGGGGCGCCATCCCCCGCCACGAGATCCGGCGGCCACGCGGCGAGGATCGCGTCGGCGGCGGGCCCCTCCGGGGGCAGGAGCATCACCACGTGGCCGGCCTCGTGGGCGGCGAGGTAATCCACGAGGAAGGCGAGCGTGTTCGCCGCCACCAGGCCGATCAGCCTGCGCCCGCTGGAGACTTGCGGGTAGTCGGCCGCACGCGCTGCGCACATCTGCGACAGCGCCGAGTAGGTGATCTCGTTCCCGTCCGCCACCACGGCGACCGCGCCCGCTCGCCGCGTGAACGTGGAGACCACCCCGATCGGCGACGGGCGCCGCTCCGTCGGTGTGGCCGTCACGATGGGGCCCCGGACACCCGGCCCACCCCGACCACGGCGAGACTCACCTCGTCGCCGATCTCGGGAGCGTCCTGAGGCCGGCACCGAGCGACGATCCGGCGCTCACCGCGCACCTCGACCTCACACCGCACCGCCGACCCGAGGAATCGTGCGTCACGGACCACCCCCTCGACCCCACCGGACCCCACCGGCCCCAGGGCGACCTGCTCGGTCCGGACCGTCAGCGAGACGAGCCCGTTCACCGTGCGGTCCTGGACACGGACCCCGCCCAGCTCCGTGGAGACGATGCCCTCCCGGCTGTGACCCGACAGATGGACGACCTCCCCGAAGAACTCGGCCGTCGCGTCGTCGGCGGGGCGCAGGTAGACCTCACGGGGTCGGTCGACCTGGACGAATGTACCCTCCCGCATCACGGCGACACGGTCGGCGAAGGACAGTGCCTCTTCATGGTCGTGCGTCACCAGCAGAGTGGTCACCCCGCCCGCCCGGAGGACCTCCGCCACCCCGGTCCGGATCGCGGACCGCAGGCCGGCGTCGAGCGCGGAGAAGGACTCGTCGAGCAGCACGACGTCCGGGGACTGCGCCAGAGCCCGGGCCACCGCCACGCGCTGCTGCTGACCTCCCGACAACTGGTCGGGTCGCAACGACGCCATACCGGGGTCGAGGGACACCCGTCTCATCAGTCCGGACACCCGCTCCGCGGTCCGTTCACGCCGCTTCAGCCCGAACCCAATGTTCGCGCCCACGGTGAGGTGCGGGAAGAGCGCACCGTCCTGGGGCACATAGCCGATGCGGCGCCGGTGGGCGGGGACCGACCGCCGCCCGACGAGTTCACGTCCCCCCAACCGGACGGACCCGCTGTCCGGGTGTTCGAATCCGGCGATCACCCGCAACAGGGTCGTCTTCCCGCATCCGGACGGCCCCACCACCGCCACCGATCCACCTGCCGGGATGTCGAGGTCCAGATCGCGGAGAACCGAACGTCCGCCGAACGACTTCGCCACACCGCGCACCGCGAGATCCCCCGGGCTACCCTGCGTGGTCATCGCCCACCTGCCGTCGCCTGCCTCAGGAGGAGGTATGTCACGGGCGCCGACATCACGATCATGATCGCCGCGAACGGCGCGGCCGCCGCGTAGTCCAGATCAAGGCTCAAGCTCCAGAAGCGGGTCGCCAGGGTGCCGGTCCCCGCCGGCGAGAGCAACAGGGTCGCGGTCAACTCGTTGACGACGGCCAGGAAGACCAGCGCGAACGCGACGAGCATCGAGGGGGCGGCGCGCCGCAGGGTGATCGTGACCACTGCGTTCAGCGGCGGCCGACCGAGAGCCCGGGCGGCCTCCTCGAGTCGCTCCGGCGCCTGGGCGAGCCCCGCCCGCAGTGTCACGAGCGCGCGCGGGATGAACAGGACGACGTAGGCCGTCACCACCAGGGCCACCGTCTGATACACCTGCGGCAGCACACGGATGACGACCGTCGTCAGCGCGAGCGCGACGACGATGCCGGGTATCGAGCTGGCGACGTAGTTCGCGGCATCGGCCACACGGGAGAACGCACCGGGGTGCCGTACCGTCATCCACGCCACGGGCAGAGCGAGGAGGACGCACCCGGCGGCGCCGTACACCCCGTACCCGACCGACTGCACGAGCGCCTCGCCGATCCCCTGGTCGACCCAGATCTCGGCCCCGCCCACGAGCAGCCACCGCATCACCACGACGAGCGGCACGCCCAGAGAGGCACCGACCACCCCCGCGCAGGCCACGAGCACCACGGGCGTCCACCACCCGAGTCGGACCCGGTTCCGGCGCCTCGCCGCCCCCGCGCCGACCCGGGCGTAGCGGGCGCGGCCACGGGCGCCCGCCTCCGCCGACAGGAGGATCAGACACAGGATCACCAGGACACCGGCCAGGGCGCCCCCTGCCGCCGAGGCGTACGTCGATTGGTACTGCTCGACTATGGCGGTGGTGAACGTGTCGAACCGGATCATCGAGAACGCGCCGTACTCGGCCAACAGATGCAGCGCGACCAGCAGCGCGCCCCCGAGCACCGCCAGCCTGAGCTGGGGAACCACCACCCGCAGGGCCACCGCCGCGCCGGACAGGCCCAGTGAGCGCGCCACTTCCTCCTCGGCCGGGTCGATCCATCTCAGGGTGGCAGCGGCTGGCAGGTAGACTAGCGGGAAATAGGCCGAGACCGCTATGAGCACGCCTCCTCCGAGGCCGCCGATCGAGGGGTCCACCCCGAGCCACGCGTAGCTGGTGACGAACGCGGGCACCGCGAGCGGAGCGGCCAGGAGCACACCCCACACACGACGGCCCGGGAGGTCCGTACGTTCGACGACCCAGGCCGCGGCGACCCCGATCACCACCGCGAGGGGGACGGTCACCACGACGAGCGCGACGGTCGACCAGAAGAGGCGGGCCACGCGTTCGCGAAACACCAGCTCAGCCAGGCGCGACGGAGCGATGTCGGCCGCGAGCCACGCGACATATCCCACCGGGAGGAGCAGGAGCAGCGTCACCGCCCCCACGACGAGCATCAACGGCAGCGGTGGGCGGCGATGCCGGGGCGGGACCGGCCCGGGTGGCCTCGTCCGGGCCGCCGCGGACTCGGACGCGTCATGCGGGATGCCCGTGACGACACGGGGCGGCGCGATCACGTCCACGGATTCAGACCAGTCCGACCGAGGTCAACAGGTCGGTCACCGCCGGCCCGTTCAGTCCAGCCGGGTCCACGACGGGTGCGCCGAGTTCGGCGAGGGGAACCAGGTCCTCGTTCGCCCCGACACCAGAGGCCACCGGGTACTCGAACGAGGAATCCCGGATGATCCCCTGCCCCGCCGCAGACGTGATGAAGGCGAGGAAGCGCTGTGCGTCCTCGGCGCGGGGGGCGTTCGCGAGCACGCCGCCACCGGACAGGGAGACGAACGATTCCGGGCCGCCGTTCCGGAAGTAGTGCTGCCCCACGTTCTGCGAGGACTCGCCGGTCCCGGCTCGATCACCGAAGACGTAGTAGTGATAGATCACCCCGCCGTCGATCTCGCCGTTGTTCACCGCAGCGAGGACGGGCTTGTTCCCCTTGTACGTCGAGAAGCCTCCGTCCGGACGCCGGAGGGACTCGAGCCACCGACGAGTCTCCTGCTCGCCCGACATCTCGAGGGCTGCCGACACGATCGCCTGGAAGTCCGCTCCCGCCGGTGCGGCCCCCCAACGGCCCGTCCAGCGGGGGTTCGACAGGTCCGCGAACGAGGTCGGCAACTCGTCCTCGTTGACCGCCGAGGTGTTGTAGACGAACACGGTCGACCGGGCGGCGATTCCGACCCAGTCCCCGGTGGACGGCCGGTACTCCGGCGGAACCTGTCCGACGGTCTCGTCAGCCACCGGTGCGAGCAGGCCCTCGCGGGACACCATCGAGATCGCCGGCGAGTTCTCCGTCAGATACACGTCCGCGCGGGAGGCGTCGCCCTCCGCGACGAGCTGGTTACCGAGGTCGAAGTCGCTGCCGTTGCGCAGCTCGACCTCGATGCCCGTCTCGCGGGTGAACGCGTCCGCCAGCTCGCGGGTGAGCGACTCGTGCTGTGCGTTGTAGACGACGACCGCGTCATCGCCACTGTTCAGTCCGCATGCGGACATCGAGACCGCCATGGCGGACACGAGAGCCGCCGCGAGGGATCGGGTGCGAGAAGTTCGGGCGCGCAGGTTCACGGGTGGCCTCTCGGAGATCAGAGTCGATAGTCCGGAGACACTAGCATGTGGTTAGGCTTGCCTCACTGGCTGCTCCGGGTTACTCCTCACGGTCCCCGCGCTGGTGCCGCGGGCGCCACACGACGACCGAGGTCGAGCGCGGCACGTGGACCAGCTCGCCGCCGGCCCGGCCGCCGGTGCCCGCGCGTCGGCTGAGTTCGGCGTTCTCCTCGGCCAGCTCGGACACGCGGCTGCGCAGGGCGTCGATCTGGTTGGTCAATTCCATGATGCGTTTGATGCCGGCGAGGTTGACGCCCTCCTCCTGGCTCAGCCGCTGCACCTCGCGGAGCATGGCCACGTCCCGCAGGGAGTAGCGTCGTCGCCCGCCGCCGCTGGTGCGTTCGGGTGTGACGATGCCCAGGCGGTCGTAGGTGCGCAGGGTCTGGGCGTGCAGGCCGGACAGTTCGGCGGCCACCGAGATCACCAGGACGCTGTCGTCGGGGCCCAGCTCCCCGACGTCCCGGCGGGGGCTCATGTCGCCCCGGCCCAGCCCGACCGGGGATCGAAGCCCGCCGCACGCAACGCGTCGTCGTAGGCGGCCAGTTCGGCTTCGGCCATCCCGGCGGGGGGCGTGACCACCCGGAGGGTGACCTTGAGGTCACCGGTTCCGGACTTGCTCGCGATGCCCCGGCCGCGCACGCGCAGGATCTGATCGGCGCGCGACCCGGCGGGGATCTTCACGGTCACCCGCCCGGTGAGCGTGGGCACGGACACCTGAGCGCCGCGGACCAGTTCTGGGTAGGAGACGGGCAGGTCCACCAGCAGGTCGGAGCCGTCGCGGTCGAACACCGCGTCCTTCTGGACGGTGACGGTGACGTAGAGGTCGCCGGACGGGGCGCCGCGGAAACCGGCCTCGCCCTGGCCGGAGAGCCGGATGCGTTGACCGTCCTGGACGCCGGCCGGGACCTTGACGTTGATGGTGCGGGTGCGGTTGGTGACGCCGCTGCCCGAGCACTCGGGGCACGGGTCGTCGATCTTGGATCCGGTGCCGCCGCAGTCGGTGCAGGGCTCGGCGAACCCGAACGCCCCCTGGTTGCGCTGGGTGACGCCCGCGCCGTGGCAGGTGCTGCACACCCTGGGGCTCGTGCCGGGTCGCGCGCCGCTACCGTGGCAGGTCAGACACGGTGACGGCGAGGACAGCTTGATCTGGACCGTCTCGCCGAGAGCGGCCTCGCGGAACGACAGGGTCAGAGCGGTCTCGACGTCCTGGCCGCTGCGCGGGCGCTGCGCTCGGCTCCGACCGCCTGCGCCGCCGCCCGCTCGGGCCTGGTTGAACAGGCCGCCGAAGAGGTCGGAGAATCCGCCGGCGCCACCGGGCCCTCCCTCACCGAACAGGTCACTGACGTCGAAGTCGCTCGTGGTGGTGTAGCTGCCGCCGCCGGGCGTGAAACCACTGAACCCGCCGGAGGAGACCTGCGCACGGAACGCGTCGTACTCCTTGCGCTTCGCGGGGTCGCCGATGACGTCGTTGGCCTCGCTGATCCGCTTGAACTTGTCCTCTGCGGCCGCGTTGCCGGGGTTGGAGTCCGGGTGATTCTCGCGGGCGAGCTTGCGGTATGCCTTGCGGATGTCGTCCTGGCTGGCGGTCTTGGAGACGCCCAGTTCGGCGTAGTAATCCTTCTCGACCCATTCGCGCTGACTCACCAGACGCCTCCTTTCCTCAGATCTCGTATTCTCTCAGGTTCCCCGGCGCGGCCGGGGCCGGGTCGGCGTGCGGGCACGGTCTGGAGACCTGGGGTCGGTCCGCGCCCGCACGCCGGGTGTGAGCCGGGTGGCTCAGCGGACGATCACCATCGCCGTCCGCAGGGTCCGCTCACCGTGGCGGTAGCCCTTGCGCAGGATCGTGCCGAGGACCGGCTCGGAACCGTCGGACTCGTCCTGCACGGCCTCGTGGATGGCGGGGTCAAACGCGTCGCCCTCCTCGCCGAAGGCCTCGACACCCTGGGAGGCCAGCAGCGCGTGGACCTTGTCGGCGAAGACCTTGAGCGGCCCCTCCTCCAGGTCACCGTGCTCACGGGCCCGGTCGAGGTCGTCGACGATCCCCAGCAGTTCGGTGAGCACCGATCCCTTGGCGGTGTCGATGATCGACTGGCGGTCGCGCTCGACGCGGCGGCGGTAGTTGGCGAACTCCGCCGACACCCGCTGCAGGTCCGCGGTCCGCTCGTCGAGCTGCGCCTGCAGCGCCGACGTCGGATCGTCGTCCCCGCCGTCATCGGCCTGGGCGCCGTCCGCGTCGGCGGCGGTGGCGTCGGCGGCGGTGCCGTCGGCAGGGGCGGCGCCGTCTGCCG
>NZ_KV824007.1:0-27247 GCF_001815995.1 Dietzia sp. HMSC21D01
CGTCGCCGCCGCCCTCGTCGTGCTGGGCGTCGCGGTGGTCGCCTCCCTGCCCCACGACACCCCGGGCCCGGGCCTCCCGTCGATCTCCGCCCCCGCCGAGCCGGGCCCGCTCCACACCAGCGAGGGCCTGGAGCGGATGCTCGCCGCCGCCCGCGAGGAGTTCGGCGACGCCCCGATCGACGTCCTCACCGTCCACGGCAACCGCGCGACCCTGATGTACGAGGACCCCACCGAGCCCGGCAAGCGCCTGTCGCACCAGTTCAGCGGGGGCGAGTGGCAGGAACCCTCGTTCCACTCGCGCACCGAGTCGGCGACCTTCCGGCTCGACGGGATCGACGCCACCACGGTCATGGACGCACTCGAGTCCGCGCCCGCCGAGCTGGGCCGCGAGGGCGCCCCGGTCAGTCACGTCTCGGTGTTCGCCGACGTGTTGGGCGAGCCCGAGTTCACCGTCGCCGTGCACGCCGGCGAACGCCTGGGGACGGTCCGCTACGACCACGACGGCGACGTCCTGCGCGTGGACGCCCCGAACTGATCCCGTCACCGGCCCCGGCCGGGCCCGCGCGGGGGTAACGGAATTCTCACCCGCGGCTATCCTCGGGGCCATGGTCACCACCTCTGGTCCAAAGCCCCTCCGGGCCACGGACGCCGATCGCGCCGCCGTGCTCGACGCCCTGGACACGGCCCACGACTCCGGGCAGCTCGACCGCGTGGAGCACTACGAACGCGTCCGCGCGGCCACCGCCGCCCGCCACCTCGACGAGCTCCGTCCGCTGGTGACCGACCTCCAGGGCAAGGTCCGCCTCCCCGCCGGCCGCACGCCCGCCCGGCGGACGGACACCTCGTCGTCATCCCACCACACCACCTCCCTCTCCGGCGAGCAGACCCGCAACATCGAGGTGCCTCAGTGGTCCACCCGCAAGCGCGTCGCCGTGCTCACCGTGGTCCTCGCCGGGGCGCTGAGCCTGTTCCTCGCGCTGGCGCCGCTGAGCGACGACACGCGGCCGATCGACGACCCCGGCGAGTCCGTGATCGCCCGACCCGCACCCGCGGGGGACGAGGGGACCGGGGGCGACGACGGCGAGGCCCGCGTCTTCGACATCCCCTCGGCGCTCTCGGCGGAGGGCCTCACCCGCATCCGCGACACCGCACCCGACGCCGCCGGCTCCGAGGTGGCCACCGACCTCGTGGTGTACTCCGAGTACGCGGTCCTCACCTGGCCCGACGCGGAGCACCCCAGCCGCGAGTTCCGCATGACCTACCGCGCCGGCTGGGACGACCGCGACGACTCGCCCGCCTCGCCCCTGCCCGACCCGACGTTCCGGATCGCCGACATCGACCCGGCCCTCGTCGCCTCCGTGGTCCGCGGCGCCCCCGAGACCCTCGGAATCCCCGACCCACCAGCACGTACGTCATCATCGACGCCGACGAGCAGGGCCTGCCCCAGTACCAGGTGTACGTGAGCAACGACGTCCACCTGAGCGGCTACCTGCTCGTGGACCACACCGGAGAGCCCAAGAGCATCCACGCCCCGTAGACGGCCTCCTCAGTCGAGAAGATCCAGGTAAGCCTTCCGAGCCTTCATTGCGTGGATGATCTCGATAGAACCATCGTCATACCGCAGCGCGACGATCTCGAGCACCCGACCCACAGTGTCGAACCCCAGGGCAAGAATGCGTTGTGGATGGTCATCGTCGAGTGGACCGGTCAGCAGCGGAGAATCGAATGCGGTGCGAATCTCCCCTTCGGTCAGGCCATGCTTGAACGCCGACCGCCGGAGGATCACGAGGCCGAGGCCCACTCCGCGAGTGCCCTGCGGATCGCGTCGGACCGGTTGAGGTGCTCGCGCTCCGCACGTGCCATCACGGCTTCGAGCTCAGCGTCCGTCAAACGGACGGGGACGACCTTGGACGTGCCACCCGCGCGAACCGGCCTGCCCATTCGCGGGCGGAGCCATTCCGGGTCATATCCCTTTTCCGCCTCGTCGACCCACTTGTCGATCTGGCTCTCGGTCACATCGCGACCCTCGATCTTCCGCTCCATGGCGACTAGTGTAATACGAATGTCCTCGGCGGTCACCCCCGCGCACGTGCCGTGCCCTAGACGCCCCTTCCAGGGCACCCCAGGTCAGCGCGCCGCCGCGCCGGGGGCCCCGCCGAAGCCCCTCAGTCGAGGAGCGTGGCGAGCTTCTCGATCTCCTCGACCGACCGGCAGGTCACGACGAGCATCGTGATGCCGGCGGCCTCCCACTCGGCGATCTGTTCGCGCACGTAGGCCTCGTCGCCGATGATCGCCGTGGCCTCCACCATCTCGTCCGGCACCGCGGCGGCGGCCTCGTCCTTGCGGCCGGCGCGGAACAGGCGGGTGATCTCCTCGACCTCGTCCGCGAAGCCCATGCGGCGGAACGCCTCGGCATGGAAGTTCTTCTCCTCCGCGCCCATGCCGCCGGCGTACAGGGCGGTGAACGGCTTGTAGGCGTCGAGCACCGCGCGGCGGTCGTCGGTGATGTGGAGCTGGCAGAGGAACGCCACCTCGAAGTCCTCGCGGGTGCGGCGCGCGCCCGGGCGGGCGAAGCCCTCGTCGAGCCAGGCGTTGAACTCCGACGCCGTGCGCGGGGAGGCGAGGAAGCCCAGCCAGCCGTCGGCGATCTCCGCGGCCAGCGCCACGTTCTTGGGGCCCTCGGCGCCCAGCCAGATGGGTACGTCCTCGCGCAGCGGGTGGACGATCGACTTGAGCGGCTTGCCCAGACCGGAGGCGTCGTCGCCGGCGTACGGCAGCGTGTAGGCCGGGCCGTCCGAGGTCACGGGTTCCTCGCGCCGCAGGACCTTGCGGATGATGTCGATGTACTCCCGCGTCCGCGCGAGCGGCCTGGCGAACGGCTGGCCGTACCAGCCCTCCACCACCTGCGGCCCCGAGACGCCCAGGCCCAGGCAGAAGCGGCCGCCGGACAGGTGGTCGAGCGTCAGGGTGCTCATCGCGGTGGCCGTGGGCGTGCGCGCCGAGAGCTGCACGACGGCCGTCGACAGGCGGATGTTCTCCGTCATGGAGCCGTACCAGGCCAGCGGCGTGAACGCGTCCGACCCCCACGCCTCGGCCGTAAAGACGGTGTCGAACCCCGCCCGGTCGGCGGCCACTACGAGCTCCGCGTGGTCGGCGGGCGGCTGCGCGCCCCAGTACCCCAGCTGCAAGGCGAGTTTCATACGCCCATCATGCACCCTCACCCGGCCGATGGAGCCGACGTTGTGGCACCGGCCCTCCGGCGCGGGCACAACCCGTTTGCCGGAACTCCTCCGCTCGACGAGTGGAACGTGTTCTACTTGCGGGCGTGACGTCCAGAGAGATCGTGGTCGACATCGCTCCCCCCGAGGAACCGGTGCTCTCGGCCCCACTGACGCCCTCGTTCGACTACACGCGCTCGACGGGCCCCGTCCTCGGCGCGTTCTTCACCGGCCTGCGCGACGGTCGCGTCGTGGGGTGCCGCGACTCCCGCGGCACCGTGCACGTGCCCCCCGTCGAGTACGATCCCCACACCCACGAGGCGCTGGACGAGATCGTCGAGATCGGTCGCGGGGAGGGGATCGAGGGCCTCGTCGTCACATGGACCTGGGTCCACTCCCCCGCCGACGTGCACCCGCTCGCCGAGCCCTTCGCGTGGGCGCTCGTGCGGCTCGACGGCGCCGACACCGCCACCCTCCTCCCCCTGGCCGCCGACGGCCCCGACGCCGTGTCCACCGGGATGCGGGTGCGGGTCCGGTGGGCCGCCGAGCGCGTCGGGTCGATCCGCGACATCGCCTGCGTGGTCCCCGTCGACGACGCGGGCAGTGCCACGGGGAGTGGCGCGGAGGGTGACGACGACGAGGTCGCCGTCGCGTCCGCCGGCGACTCCGAGCCGGTCACGACCCTCGTCACGCCCATCGGGCTGTCCGTGACCCACACGGCGGCGCCCGCGGAGAGCGCGTTTCTCCGGGCGATCGTCGAGGGCCGCCTACTCGGGCGCCGACGCTCGAACGGCCCCGAGGTGTACGTGCCGCCGCGCGACTACTGCCCGTCCGACGGGGTGGCCATGGGCGAGTACGTCGAGGTCGCCGACGTCGGCACCGTGACCACGTTCGGCATCGTCAACGTGCCGTTCGCGGGGCAAGAGATCAAGCCCCCGTACGTCACGGCCTACATCCTGCTCGACGGCTCCGACGTTCCCGTCCAGCACCTAGTCCTGGGCTGCGAGGCCTCGGAGATGCGGATCGGGATGCGCGTGCGCGCGGTGTGGGCGCCGGAGTCCGAGCGGCCCGCGTCCATGAAGGCCATCACGCACTTCGAGCCCAGCGGTGAGCCCGACACCGATCCCGCCACCGTCGCCACACACCTGTAGAGGACACCTCGTGACCCAGACTGCTCCCCGGGACGTGGCCGTCATCGGTTTCGCCCACGCCCGCCATTCCGAGTCCACGTTCGGCACAACCAACGGTGTCGAGATGCTCGCCCCCGTCTTCGCCGAGTGCTACCGGCAGACCGGCCTCGACCGCACCGACATCGAGTTCTGGTGCTCGGGCTCGTCGGACTACCTGGCCGGCCGCGCCTTCTCCTTCATCTCCGCCGTCGACTCGATCGGCGCCGTGCCGCCGATCTCCGAGTCGCACGTGGAGATGGACGCCGCCTGGGCACTGTTCGAGGCGTACCTCAAGATCGCCGCCGGCCACGCCGACACCGCACTGGTCTACGGCTTCGGAAAGGCCTCCGCCAGCGCGGACCTCGACACCGCGCTCGCACTGCAACTCGACCCCTACACCGTGGCCCCGCTGTGGCCGGGCCGCCATCACGTGGCCGCGCTGCAGGCCCGGTCCGGCATCGACGCCGGGCGCTGGTCGGAGGCCGAGATGGCCGCCGTCGCCGCCCGCGCACACGGCCGGGACGCCACCGAACTCCTGGACGAGCCGTACATCGCCGACCCGCTGCGCCGCCACGACTGCCCGCCCGTCACCGACGGCGCCGCCGCGATCATCCTCGCCGCCGGCGACCGCGCCCGCGAACTGGTCGCCGACCCGGCCTACATCTCGGGAATCGAGCACATCGCCGACTCCGCCGAGTTCGGGGCGCGCGATCTCACCGACTCGCCCTCGGCCCGTGCTGCCGCGGCCCGGGCGACGGGCTCGTCGTCGTCGGACCGTCCCGACCTGGGCGGCGTCGGCGTCGCCGAGCTGCACACCCAGTACACCCACCAGGAACTGCTCCTCCGCGCGGCGCTGGGCCTGGCCGACGACGTCACGGTGACCCCGTCGGGCGGCTCGCTGGTCACCGACCCACTGTTCTCGGCGGGGCTCGAGCGCATCGGCTACGCCGCCGAGGCCATCTGGTCCGGAGCCACCGAGCGCGCCCTGGCCCACGCGACCAGCGGCCATCTGTTGCAGCAGAACCTCATCTGCCTCCTGGAAGGACGCACCGCATGAGCGCCCACAGCTCCGGCCTGCCCGCCGCCGTGCTCGGCACCGGTCAGACCCACCACGTCTCCCGCCGCACCGACGTCTCCATGGCCGGCCTCTGCCGTGAGGCCATCGACGCCGCCATGGCCGACGCCGGGGTGGGCTGGGACGATATCGACGCGGTGATCGTCGGCAAGGCCCCCGACCTGTTCGAGGGCGTCATGATGCCCGAGTTGATGATGGCCGACGCCCTGGGCGCCGTGGGCAAGCCGCTGCTGCGCGTGCACACCGCCGGCTCCGTAGGCGGATCCACCGCGATCGTGGCCGCCTCCCACGTCCAGTCGGGGCGGTACCGCCGGGTACTGGCCGTGGCGTGGGAGAAGCAGTCCGAGTCCAACGCAATGTGGGCCCTGTCGCTGCCCGTGCCGTTCACCGCGCCGGTCGGCGCCGGGGCCGGCGGATACTTCGCCCCGCACGTGCGCTCCTACATCCGGGGCACCGGCGCCCCGGAGCACGTGGGCGCCATGGTCGCGGTCAAGGACCGGCTCAACGGCTCCATCAACCCGTACGCGCACCTCAAGCAGCCCGACATCACCGTCGACACGGTGCTCGAGGGCCAGATGCTGTGGGACCCGATCCGCTTCGACGAGACCTGCCCGTCCTCCGACGGCGCGTGCGCGATCGTGATCGGTGACGCCGACGCCGCCGAAGCCGTGGAGTCCGACGGCCGCCAGGTCGCCTGGATCCACGCCACCGCCCTGCGCACCGAGCCGGGCACCTTCGCCGGACGCGACTACGCCAACCCGCAGGCCAGCCGCGATGCCGCGGCCGCACTGTGGGCCGAGGCCGAGATCACCAACCCGGCCGAGGAGATCGACGCCGCCGAGATCTACGTCCCGTTCTCCTGGTTCGAGCCCATGTGGCTGGAGAGTCTCGGGTTCGCGGCCCCCGGCGAGGGCTGGCGCATGACCGAGTCCGGCGCCACCGCGCGCGACGGCTCGCTACCGGTCAACCCGTCCGGCGGCGTCCTGTGCTCCAACCCGATCGGCGCCTCGGGCATGCTGCGGTTCGCCGAGGCGGCCCGCCAGGTGATGAATCGCGCCGACGAGCACCAGATCCCCGACGCCCGGAAGGCCCTCGGGCACGCCTACGGCGGGGGTTCGCAGTACTTCTCGATGTGGGTCGTGGGAACGGAGCGTAAGTCATGAGCAACCCCTACCTGGACGAGACCGGCCAGTACCGGCCACTCGAGTTGAGCGACGCCGCCCTAGCGAGTCCCGCCTACGCCGCCGCGCGCCGGTCGTGGGCGGCGACCAACGCCGGTGCCCGTGAGGCCTGGATCGCCGGCTGGTCGCCCGAGGGCTGCATCGAGGACCCCGTCGGTCCGTCGATGTTCGATCCCGAGGGCGCCGGCCACCGCGGTACCGAACGGCTCCTGGAATTCTGGGAGAAGGCCGTGGCCACCCCGGACCACATCGAGTTCCGCTTCGACCGCGGGATCGCCGCCGGCGACGAACTACTGTGCACCGGCACCATGCGCACGCATATGGGCGAGAACATCATGGACATCGACATCGCCGTGGACTACCGCGTCGACTCCGACGGCCGCCTGGTCTCCCTCCGCGCCTTCTGGGAACAGGAGGTCGCGCTGACCTCGGGCCTGCGGCCGCTCACCGACGACGACAAAGCCGCCATCGCCGGCGCACTCCGGAAGGACAACTGAAATGGCACGTGTAGTGGACGTCGAATTCTCCGTCCCGGTCTCATTCTCCCCCGTCGACCAGTACATCTCGATCGCCCGCGGCGCCGAGGCCGCCGGATTCGACCGGGTCGTCCTGCCGGATTCCCTGTTCCATCCGCGTCGTCAGGACAAGGAGTACCCGTACACGCCGGACGGCTCGCGCATGTGGGATGAGAATACCGAGTGGGTCGAGCCACTGATCGCCTCCGCCGCGATGGGCGGGGCCACCTCGACCATCCGGTTCTCCCCGCAGGTGCTCAAGGTCGGGCCGCGGAACCCGCTGCTGTTGACCCGGCAGGTCGCCTCCGTCGCACTGATGACCGGCAGCCGGCTCGACCTGGGCGTGGGGATCGGGTGGGACCCCAACGAGTTCGAATGGTGCGGCGCCCCGTTCAAAGGTCGCGGCAAACGGGTCGACGAGTCGCTGATGATCATGCGCGAGGGACTGAAGGGCGAGTGGATGGAGTTCCACGGCGACCACTTCGACTTCGATGAGCTCATCTTCACCCCGGCCCCGTCCGAGCAGGTGCCGTTCTACGTGGGTGGACACACCGAGATAGCCCTCAAACGTGCGGCACGGATCGGCCAGGGCTGGACCAGCGCGATGATGAAGTTCGACGAGATCGCGGCCACCGTCACGCGCCTGCGCGAGTTGCTCGAGGCCAGCGGCCGCTCGCTCGCCGACCGCGGCGACGGCAAGCCCTTCGCCATCCAGGTGGTCTGCCTGGACAGGTTCGGCACCCGTGGTTTCACCGAGCTGGCCGAGGCCGGGGTCACGGACATCATCGTGTTGCCGTGGATGATCGAGGGACTCGGCTACGACGCCACGGCCCAGCAGAAGATCGATTCGCTCCACCGCTTCGGCGAGAAGTACGGCCTCACCGGCTGACACCCGGCCTGCGGTGCCGATCAGGCGGGCACGTGCGCAGCGATGTCCTGGTACCGCCCGAGCTAGGACAGCCGGTCCCGCTCGGGGCGCCTCCCTCGCCGCGTACGCCTCCCCACCTCCCGCGGGAGCGTCTCCCCCGTGCGAGGGCGACCCCGGAAACACGTCAGCCCCGGCCCGGCCTGCGACAGCAGACGAGACCGGGGCTGCTCGGCCACCGCAGGGTGCGCGGCCGTGGGTGCGGTGTCAGCTCAGTGAATGACCGGGCACTTGAAGTCGACCTTCCAGTCCTGGATGGCGTTGAGCCAGCCCGAACGCAAGCGGGTCGCGTCGCCCATCGAGGTGATGTCGGGCATGTGGTCCGCGATCGCGTTGAAGATCAGCTCGATCTGCAGCTTCGCCAGGTTGGCGCCGATGCAGTAGTGCGGCCCGTTCCCACCGAACGTCAGGTGCGGGTTCGGATCACGCAGGATGTCGAAGCTGAACGGGTCCTCGAAGACGTCCTCGTCGAAGTTCGCCGAACCGTACATGATCGCGGCACGGTCACCCTTCTTCATGGTCACGCCTCCGATCTCGACATCCTCGGTGGCGGTGCGCTGGAACGAGGAGATCGGCGAGGCCCAACGGAGGATCTCGTCGTAGGTGGTCTCCGGGCGCTCGGCTTTGAACAGCTCCCACTGGTCCGGGTTCTCCAGGAACGCGATCATGCCGTGGGTCGTCGCGTTGCGGGTGGTCTCGTTGCCGGCCACCGCGAGCAAAACCACGAACCAGCCGAACTCGTCCGCGGTGAGCTGCTCGCCGTCGACGTCGGCCTGGACAAGCTTGGTCACCAGGTCGTCCCGCGGGTCGACCTCGCGCTTAGCGGCCAGCTCCATAGCGTAGCCGAGGATCTCGGCGTTGGCGGCGTTGGACTCGTCCGCCAGTTCCGGGATGTCGTAGCTGGTCATCTTGTTGGACCACTCGAAAATCTGGTGGCGGTCCTCCTGCGGGATACCGATGAGTTCGGCGATGGCCTGCAGCGGGAGTTCGGAGGCCACCTCGGTGATGAAATTTCCCCCGCCCTTGGCGGCCGCGGTCTCCACGATGTTCCGCGCCTTCTCGGCGAGGTTCTCACGCATCTTCTCGATGTTCCGCGGGGTGAACCCCTTGGAGATGATGCGGCGGTACTTCTTGTGCTCGTCGCCGTCCTGGTTGATGAACAGGAAGCGCGTCATCTCGACGATCTCGCGCTCGGTCCCGGGCGCGAAGCGCGGGATCGCAGTGTTCTCCCAGGTGGAGAACACCTCGTTGGTGCGCCGGGAGATCTCCTTGACGTCTGCGTGCTTGGTGACGACCCAGTAGCCGTCGTCGTCGTACCCGTCCGCGCCCGGCTCATTGGCGCACCACCAGATCGGCTCGGTCTGCCGCAGGTGCATCCACTCCGGATGTGGAAGTCGCTTCTGGTAGAGCTCCGGGTCGGTGAAGTCGAACCCCTCGGGAATGGTGACTGGCTGCACTGGCACTCCTTGGCCGCGTCGGTTTGCGTCAGGTGTTCACTCCCACAACCCGGATACTGCGAACCCCTCGCCCGGGCTGTAATCTAGAACACGTTGCACACACCATACTAGAACACGTTCAGCTCCGGCCAGGCCTACTTCCGGCCGGATTCCCGGAAGGAAAACCATGGGAAATCCCGTCATCGTCGAGGCCGTCCGGACCCCGATCGGAAAGGCTCGCGGCGCACTGTCGGGCCTGCACCCCGCGCACCTGTTGGGCGCTTCGCAGAAAGAGGTCATCCGGCGCGCCGGGATCGACGCCGCGCTCGTCGAGCAGGTCGTCGGAGGGTGTGTCACCCAGGCCGGAGCCCAGGGGAACAACGTCACCCGCGGCGCCTGGCTCGCGTCGGGGTTGCCGTGGCAGACGGCGTGCACGACCATCGACTGCCAGTGCTCGTCCGCGCAGCAGGCCAATCACTTCATCGCCAACCTCATCCACGCGGGGGCGATGGACGTCGGGATCGCGTGCGGCGTCGAGTCGATGAGCTGGATCGCGCTGCGCGCCGCTGTCGGTGACGGTTCCAACGGGATGCCTCGCCCGGACGACTGGGACGTCGACCTGCCCGACCAGTTCACCGCCGCCGACCGGATCGCGAAGCGCCGCGGGTTGAGCCGCGCCGACCTCGAGGAGCTGGGCGTACGGTCCCAGGCCAATGCGAAGCGCGCGTGGGAGGAGGGCCGCTTCGACCGGGAGACCTTCGCCGTCGACGCCCCCGAGCGCCTCAAGGACGGCACCTACACCGGCGAGACGGTGACGGTCACCCGCGACCAGGGGCTGCGCGACACCACCGCCGAGGCACTGGCGTCCCTCAAGCCCGTCATGGAGGGCGGACTGCACACCGCCGGGACCTCCAGTCAGATGTCCGACGGTTCGGCCGCCGTCCTGCTCATGGATGAGGACGTGGCCAAGGCGCACGGGCTGAAGCCGCGGGCACGGATCCTCCACCAGGCCCTCGTGGGCGGCGAGCCCGAGTACCACCTCGACGGCCCGGTCCAGGCCACCCAGCGGGTGCTCGACCGCTCCGGCATGTCGATCTCGGACTTCGATCTCTTCGAATGCAACGAGGCGTTCGCCTCCGTGCTCCTAAGCTGGGCGCAGGTGCACGGGCCCGACATGGACAAGGTCAACGTCAACGGAGGGGCCATCGCGATCGGCCACCCCGTCGGCAGCACCGGGTCGCGGCTCATCACCACCGCCCTGCACGAGCTCGAGCGCACGGACGGCGAACGCGCCCTCATCACGATGTGCGCGGGAGGCGCCCAGGCCTCGGCGAGCATCATCGAGAGGATCTGACATGAGCAACGCCATCGAGACGGCCGCGAACCACCGGCGGGAGGTCTTCGCCGCCGTGTCGTCGGCCGACGGCCCCGAGGACGCGGTCCGCGCCATCGCACGCCTGCTATCGGTGTCCCCCGACGAGGCGGCCGAGGTCCTGCGGGCCCCACTCGAGGCGTTCGCCGGCTCCCCCTCCGGGGGGCCCGCCGGAGGGGCAGGACAGGGCTTCACCCTCCGGCCCTTCACCGAGTCCGAGGAGCACACATCCCTCTATCACGCGCGCTCGTCCGATGAGACGTCCGCGACCGGCGGGACCTGGGACCGGGAGAAGACCGAGCAGGAGCTGCGGAACGGGCTGGGCCGAATCGAGGCGGAATCGGCGATGTGGTTCGTGGCGGTCGACACCGACCGTGACGCGCCCATCGGGCTCGTCTTCGGTGAGCAGATCGACAACGGTGACGTCGATGTGGCCATCTGGATCCGCCCCGAGGAGCGCAAGAAGGGTTTCGGGCTCCGGTCACTCAAGGAGAGCCGACGCGAACTCGCCGCATTCTTCCCCGGCAAGCACCTGATCGTCCGCGCGCCGATGGCCGGTAACCGGTGAGCGGAGCCGGTCCCACGCCCGAGACCGGCGTCGACGACCCGAGGCGGGGCGCGCCGTGGGTCGTGGGCGCCATCAAGGCGATGTCGCGGGTCAACACGTGGGCGTACCGGGCGTCCGGCGGGCGGGTCGGCGGATCCTGGCGGGTGGGTTCCGCGCTGCGGGCCCCGGTCCCCGTGTGCCTCGTGACGACGACCGGCCGCAAGTCCGGCGAGCCGCGGACCGTACCGCTGCTCCACCTCCCGGACGGGGACCGGGTCCTGCTCGTCGCCTCCCAGGGCGGACTCCCCAAGCACCCCCAGTGGTACTACAACGTGCTGGCCGACCCGAACGTCACCGTCCAGGTGGGTCGCCGTCGTCGCGCGATGACGGCGAGAGAGGCGACCCCGTCCGAGCGCGCCGAGTTGTGGCCCAGGCTCGTCGAGCGCTACGCGGACTTCGCCGATTACCAGGCCAACACCAGCCGGGTCATCCCGGTCATCATCTGCGAACCGAAGACCTGACCGAGGCGACGGCTGAGGCCGGGGTTCCCGACCGGGAGCCCCGGCCTCAGCCGTTTTCGGCACCATTGACCCCAGGTGACACTTCCGCACCAAATCCTTATCAATCCATTGACACCGCCCTTTCCTTAGGGGATTCTCACCTGTAGCCGACGACTCGAGCAGTACGTATGCGGATAGACAGCGATCCCGGGGGGATTGCTCTCAGGAAAAAGAGATTTAATGAACAGGTCAACACGGGCTGCCGCGATCGCAGCCGCCGCGACCCTCGCGGTCTCGGGGGCCACCGGTACGGCCAGCGCCCAGGACTTCGGCAGCATCGGGGACCTACTGGACCCGATCGGGGCCATCCTCGACCCCTTCACCGGCTCCGCCGGTGACCTTGCCGGAGGCTCGGCCGGCCTCAGCCCCCTAGAGGGGTCTTCCGACCTTGCCGGCCTCGGCAGCACGTCTCTCCTCGAAGGCTCGTCTGAACTGACCGGCCTGGGCAGCAGCGACCTCCTCGGCGGCTCGTCCGACCTCACCGGCCTCGGCAGCAGCAACCTCCTCGGCGGCTCGTCCGACCTGGCCCCTCTCACGGGGTCCACGGGCATGGGCTCGCTCGGGATGGCCCCGCTGTCCACCAACCTGCTCGGCGGCTCCGCCGAGTTCGGTTCGTCCGACCTCGAGCCCCTGACCGGTTCCGACGGCATGGGTTCCACCGGCATGTCGCCGCTGTCCACCGAACTCAACCTCCTCGGCGGCTCCGCGGAACTACCCCCGCTGTCCGCCAACTTCCCGGACGGTTCGACCGAGGGCATCGGCGGCTCTGCGGAGCTCGTCGGTGAGGGCATCGCCGGGTCGCTGACCAACGGTTCCGCCAACCAGCTCGCAGGGTCGGTGGAGAGCAACACCGCCGACCCGATCATCGGCTCGATCGCCGAGGGCGGCATCCTCCCGGCGCTGTCCGGTTCCATCTCGGAGACCTCCGGATCCCTCTCGGGCAACGGCGGATCGACGGGCCAGAGCTCCGATCTGATGACGGGATCGACCGGTGGCAGCGCCGAGGTCATCACCGGTTCGTTCGGTGAACTCACCGAGGTCAACGGCTCGCTCACCGCGCTCACCGGGTCTCTCGAGAACGGCTCCATGCAGGGCACCTTCTCGACCAACCTGGGTTCGGAGATGGGCGCACTCGCCTCCCTCGAGAGCTTCGCCAGCCTCGGCGAGAGCGGCACGGGGAGCCTGCTCCCGGTCCTCGCCCTGGGCGCGTCCGCCGGAGGTGGCGCCATGGTCGCGACGGCCGCCGCGAACGGGACCCTCGCGCTCCCGCCGCTGCCCGGCCTGCCGCCGCTGCCGACCGTCTGCGACCTCCCGCAGGCCCAGGTCGACCAACTGGCCGGACTCGGTTCCGTCGACGCGCAGCAGTGCCCGGAGCCCGGCGCCTGACCTCGCCCGCCCCAACCGGCTCGCGAAACGAAGAACCCCGCACCATCACGGTGCGGGGTTCCTCGTTGTCGTGGCGGAGTCAGCGAGCCCCGTAGACCGGCACCGGGGTGGGCGACTCGTCGAGCAGACGGGGCACGACCGACCCGAGCTCCGCGGGCTCCCACTTGGCACCCTTGTCCTCGGACGCGGCACGCTGCCACCCGTCGCAGACGGTGACCTTGCCGCCCTCGACCTCGAACACGCGGCCGGTCACCTGCGCCGACTCCTCGGAGCCCAGCCACACGACCAGCGGCGAGATGTTGGCCGGGTCCATGGCATCGAAGGACCCGTCCTCGGGCGCGGCCATCTGCGAGGCCATTCCCTCACCCGCGGAGGTGGTCATGCGAGTCCGCGCGGCCGGAGCGATTGCGTTGGCGGTGACCCCGTAGCCCTTCATCTCGGCGGCGGTCTGGATGGTCAGCAGCGCGATGCCAGCCTTGGCCGTGGCGTAGTTGCCCTGCCCCACCGATCCGAACAGTCCGGCGCCGGACGAGGTGTTGATGACCCGGGCCTGGCGCGGGCGACCGGCCTTGGACTCGGCGCGCCAGTACTCGGCGGCGTGCCGCAGCAGGGCGAAGTGCCCCTTGAGGTGGACGTTGATCACGTTGTCCCAGTCCTGCTCCCCCATGCCGACGAGCATCTTGTCACGCAGGAAGCCGGCATTGTTCACCAGGACGTCGAGTCCACCGAAGGTGTCGATGGCCTGCTGGACGAGCTCGCGGGCCCCCTCCCACGAGGAGATGTCGTTCCCGTTGACCACGGCGTCGCCGCCGGCGGCCTTGATCTCCGCGACGACCTGCTCGGCCGGGGACTCCCCGACGTTGGATCCGTCGAGGCCCGCCCCGAGGTCATTGACCACGACCTTGGCACCCTCGGCGGCGAAGGCCAGCGCGTGTTCGCGGCCGATCCCGCGGCCGGCGCCGGTGACGATGACGACGCGTCCGTCGCAGATTCCCATGGTTGTTCTCCTTGCTCGTGGGTGGTCAGTGCTTGTTGTCGGCGGTGGACGCCGCGAGGAACGCGGGCTTCTCGCCGCCGCCGTGGACCAGCAGCTCGGCCCCGGTGATGTACGCGGCCAGGGGCGAGGCCAGGAATGCCGCGGCCTGGCCGACGTCCCGCGGGTCCGCCATCCGGCCCATCGGGATCGTCGCGTCGACGGCCGCCACGCCGTCGGAGTCCCCGTAGTGCATCTCTGCCAGTTCGGTCTTGACCGGACCCACCACGACGGAGTTGATGCGGACCGCGGGCGCCCACTCCACCGCGAGGGACTGCGTGAGCGAGTCGACGCCCGCCTTGGCGGCGCCGTACGACGCGGTGCCGGGTGAGGGCCGGTGACCGGAGACGGACGAGATGTTGATGATCGCCCCGCCGGTCGGCTGCATGACCCGGTTGGCCTCCTGCGACACGGTCAACGCCGACAGCAGGTTGAGGGCGACGATCTTGGCGTGGAAGTTGGCGCTGGCCTCCGCGGCCAGGGCGAACGGTGCGCCCCCGGCGTTGTTCACCACCACGTCGAGACGTCCGTGCCTGGCGACGATGTCGTCGACCATCGCGCGCACCGCATCGGCGTCGCGGAGATCGACCGAGTGAAACTCCAGATCGGCCACGTCGGAGCCCTCATCGGCGGGCCGGCGCGCGCAGGTGACGACGACCGCACCGGCCTCCCGGAAGACCGTGCTGATGCCGGCGCCCACGCCGCGTACGCCCCCCGTGACGAGGACGACCTTCCCCGCCAGACCCAGATCGATGTTCGTCATGCGTGCTAGCCTACCAAGCAAGCGTTTGGTTAGTCACTGTGCCGTCCCAGACGGCCGTGGCGTGGGAAGGAGCTCCATGGGCATCAACGTCGACAAGGGCGCAGACGGGATAGCCACCGTCACGGTCGACTACCCACCTGTCAACGCCATCCCGTCCACGGGATGGTTCGAACTCGGCGAGCAGATCCTCGCCGCGGGCCGCGACCCCGACGTCCACGTCGTGATCCTCCGAGCCGAGGGCCGGGGATTCAACGCGGGCGTCGACATCAAGGAGATGCAGGACTTCGAGGGGTTCGACCACCTGCTGGCCGCCAACCGCGGCTGCTACGTCGCGTTCAACGCCGTCTACGAGTGCGCAGTCCCCGTGATCGCCGCGGTGAACGGGTTCTGCGTGGGCGGCGGAATCGGCCTGGTGGGCAACGCCGACTGCATCGTCGCCTCCGACGACGCGGTGTTCGGCCTGCCCGAGGTGGACAGGGGGGCGCTCGGCGCCGCCACGCACCTGGCCCGGATGGTCCCCCCGCACATGATGCGCACCCTGTATTTCACGTCGCGCAACGTCACGGCGCAGCAGCTCCACTCATGGGGCACCGTCTACAACGTGGTCCCCCGCGACCAGCTGGACGCCGCGGCGCGCGACCTCGCGGAGACCATCGCGGCCAAGGACACGCGGGTCATCCGGGCGGCCAAGGAAGCCATCAACCACATCGACCCGGTCGACGTGAAGTCCTCGTACCGCATGGAGCAGGGATTCACGTTCGAACTCAACCTCGCCGGCGTGGCCGACGAGCATCGCGACGAGTTCGTCAAGACGGGCCAGAATCTGGACAAACGAGACAAGCGATCCGAGAGGACGGGCGAGAACAAGTGAGCAGCACCCCCCCCCCGCGCGACAAGCGCACCAGCCTGGACGAGGCCGTCTCACGCCTCTCCAGCGGCATGACGATCGGCATCGGCGGCTGGGGTTCCCGACGCAAGCCGATGGCCCTGGTACGCGCGATCCTCCGCCGCGAGGACCTCACCGACCTCACCGTCATCACCTACGGCGGCCCGGACCTCGGCCTGCTGTGCTCGGCCGGCAAGGTCTCCAAGGCCTACTACGGCTTCGTCACCCTGGACTCCGCCCCGTTCTACGACCCGTGGTTCGCCACGCGCCGCACCGAGGGGTCGATCATCTCCCGCGAGATGGACGAGGGCATGGTGCGCGCGGGCCTCACCGCCGCCGCGCAGCGCCTGCCGTTCCTGCCGACCCGCGCCGGCCTCGGCTCGGACGTCTTCCGGTTCTGGGGCGACGAGCTCAAGACCGTCGACTCGCCGTACCAGGTCGACGGCAAGACCGAGACCCTGGTCGCGATGCCCGCCCTGCGCATGGACGCTGCGCTGATCCACCTGGACAAGGCGGACAAGCACGGCAACGCCGCGTTCACCGGCGCCGACGGGTACTTCGACGATCTCTACGCCATGGCCGCGGACACCGTCCTGCTCGAGACCGACGAGATCGTCGACTCCGCGGACGCCCTGATGAACGAGGTCGGCCCGCAGCGCATGCTGCTCAGCCGCATGTTCGTCGACACCGTCTCCGAGGCCCCGAACGGCGCCCACTTCACGTTCGCGGGTGGCTACGGCCGCGACGAGGCGTTCCAGAAGCACTACGCCGCGTCCGCGAAGGACGAGACGTCGTGGAAGGCGTTCGTCGACGAGTTCCTGTCCGGGTCCGAGGAGGACTACCAGAAGGCCGTCACCGCGTTCGCGGAGAAGGTCGCTGCCGAGAAGGCCGCCCAGAAGGGAGCCAAGTGATGTCCGACGTCACCACCGAGTCCGCCACCACTCAGTCCATCAGCAGGGCCGAGTACTGCGCTGTCGCCTGCGCGGAGATCTTCGCCGGCGCCGGTGAGATTTTCGCCTCGCCGATGACCCCGATGGCCACCATCGGCGCGCGTCTGGCCCGGCTCACCACAGAACCGGACCTGCTCATCACCGATGGTGAGTACCGCTTCCTCGGGCAGACCCCGCCGCTGGGCAAGACCATCGACTTCGAGGGGTACATCCCGTTCCCCCGCGTCTTCGACGTCCTGCAGGCCGGCACCCGCCACGTGGTGATGGGCGCCAACCAGATCGACCGCTTCGGCAACCAGAACCTCTCCGCGTTCGGTGACGACGTGCAGAAGCCCACCCGCCAGATGTTCGGCCTGCGCGGGGCGCCCGGCAACTCGATCAACCACGCCACCAGCTACTGGGTGGGCAAGCACTCCTCGCGGGTCTTCACAGCGAAGGTCGACGTCGTCTGCGGCGTCGGTTATGACCGCTACACCGAGGGTGACCCCGCCTTTCGTTACCACCACATCCACCGGGTGGTCTCCAACCTGGGCGTGTTCGACTTCGGCGGCGCCGACCGCAGCATGCGCGCGGTCAGCCTGCACCCGGGCGTGACCGCCGACGAGGTCGCCGAGAACACCGGTTTCGAGATCGAGGGCCTGGCCGACGCCGCGGTCACCCGCGACCCCTCGGCAGAGGAGCTGCGCATCATCCGCGAGGTGTTGGACCCGCGCGGGTTCCGCGACCGCGAGGTGCCGGCCGCATGAGGGTCCCGACACTGTCCACCGCCTTCACCGAGCTCGTCGGTGTCGAGTACCCCATCGTCCAGACGGGCATGGGCTGGGTCTCCGGACCCGAGCTGACGGCGGCCACGGCCAACGCCGGCGGACTGGGGATCATCGCCTCGGCAACCATGACCTACGCCGAGCTCGAGGACGCCATCGTGCGGACCACGAAGCTCACCTCCAAGCCCTTCGGCGTCAACCTCCGGGCCGATGCCGAGGACGCCGCCGAGCGGTGCGAGTTGATGATCCGTCACGGGGTGAAGGTCGCGTCGTTCGCCCTCGCGCCCAAGCCGGAGTTGATCGCCAGACTGAAGGAGAACGGCCTCGTCGTCGTCCCCTCCATCGGGGCGGCCAAGCACGCCGTCAAGGTCGCCTCCTGGGGCGCCGACGCGGTGATCGTCCAGGGGGGTGAGGGAGGTGGCCACACCGGCCAGGTCGCCACCACTCTGCTCCTCCCCAGTGTCATCGACGCCCTCGGTGGCGCGGGGAACACCTCGATCCCCGTGGTCGCCGGCGGCGGTTTCTTCGACGGCCGCGGACTGGTCGCGGCACTGTCCTACGGCGCCGCCGGCGTCGCGATGGGCACCCGCTTCCTGCTCACCAGCGACTCGCAGGTGCCCGACGCGGTGAAGAGGCAGTACCTCGAGCGCGGGCTGCAGGACACCGTCGTCTCCACCCGTGTCGACGGCATGCCGCACCGCGTCCTGCGCACCGGCCTGGTCAACGCCCTCGAATCGGGCAGCCCCCTCAAGGGCATGGCCGCCGCCGTCCAGAACGCCAATAAGTTCAAGTCCATGACCGGGATGAAGTGGCAGCAGCTCGCCAAGGACGGCCTCAACATGAGGAAGGCGTCCGACCGGACGTGGCAGCAGATCGTCATGGCCGCCAATACCCCGATGCTGCTCAAGGCCGGGCTGGTCGAGGGCAACACCGAGGCCGGAGTCCTGGCCTCCGGTCAGGTCGTGGGCATGATCGACGACCTGCCGAGCTGTGACGAACTGATCCAACGGATCATGACCCAGGCTCACGAACGGCTGGAGGGGCTGCGAGGGCTCGGCTCACACTAACCTCGCCGGACCACCCCGTCCCGGCGGACCCGATCGCGCACCCGTACGGCCCCACCCGGCCGGCGGGTGCGCCGTCATTTCCGCGCCTATGTTTCCAGTGTGACACGAGTGAACTAGAGTGACGTCCATGACACGCTCCCGCCTCGTCGCCGCCACCGCCCTCGCCGCCGGCCTCACCGTGGCCGCGGCGCCCGTCGCCTCGGCCGCCACCTCCACCCACGCCGTCCAGGGCACCACCGTCTCCGCCACGTTCACGGTCGAGCAGGGCCAGCTGTTCGACACGTGCGCCGCCCTGCTCGCGCCGTCGGGCAAGACGCCCGAGATCGCCGGCCGGCTCACGAGCGGCGACCTCTCCGACGTCGTCGGCAGCGCCGACCGCGACCCCTCCGTGATCGCCCTGCGCGCCGGCGCGCTCCCCGTCGCGGCGCCGACCGCGCTCGGGCCGGCCACCGTCCGCGCCACCGACGTGCCCCCGAACGTCTACTCGCTGGTCACGGTGTGCCTCAGCGACCGTCAACCTGAGATCACGCCCTTCATCATGGTCGGCGACCCGATCGCCGCGGTCGGCGGCAGCCTGGCCACCCTCGGCGAGGGCGACCCGGTCGCCGCCGGATCGTCACTGCTCGAGAAGGCCATCGCCGGGGGCCTCTTCTAGTCCGCTCGAAGAGAGGGAAGGCCTCGACCTCGGGGGCCGAACGGTTTAGTATTCACTTACTCATCCGTTTCGGTGACGCGCGTCACTACGCTCCCCCGGAGGTCCCCATGACCCTTCGCACCACCACACGCGTGGCCGCCGCCCTCGGCGCCGCCACCGCCCTCACCGTCGCCGGCGCCGGCACGGCGATGGCCGCCACGACGTCTCACTCCGTGAACAACCAGACCAACACCATCTCGGTGACCTTCGCGAAAGAAGGAACCTTGGACGTCGACCTCTGCTTTGCGGCCGTCGCGCCCACCGCGGACGCCGCCGAGCTCATCGAGCAGTTCCAGGCGGCGGCGAACCTCAACATCGACGCCATCTGGGACATCGTCTCCGGCAACACCGCCGCAACGGCACTCCGGACCGAAAACTTCCTCGACTCTCCCGTCACGTCGGTCCTCCTCGGGGATTCCACGGTGTCCGCCGAGGTCGAGCCCAACGTCTACACGCTCGTCTCCAAGTGCACCGGTGAGGCCCTCTACATCAGGCCCGGCGTCATCGTGGGCAACCCGATCGAGGCCGCCCAGGGCAGCATGGACTCGCTCTCGACCGGCGACTCCCTCGGCGCGCTGTCGACCGTCATGCAGGGTGGCGACGGCGGCGGCAGCATGCCCGGTAGCGGCGGCGGCACCGGCAGCGGCGAGTGATCACCGCTCGCTGAGCACGAACGCCACGAACCCCGCATCCTCTCGGAGGGTGCGGGGTTCGTCGTCGTTCCGGGCCGCGCGCGGCTCGCGCCGGATCAGCTGTCCAGGCGCTCGATGATCGTCACGTTGGCGGTGCCGCCGCCCTCGCACATCGTCTGCAAGCCGTAGCGGCCGCCGGTGCGCTCGAGCTCGTTGAGCAGAGTCGCGAAGAGCTTGGCGCCGGTCGCGCCGAGCGGGTGGCCCAGGGCAATGCCGCCGCCGTTGGGGTTGACCCGCGCGGGGTCGGCGCCGATCTCCTTGATCCACGCCAGCACGACGGGCGCGAAGGCCTCGTTGATCTCCACCACGTCGATGTCGTCGATCGACAGGCCGGTCTTCTCCAGGGCGTGCCGCGTCGCCGGGATGGGGGCGGAGAGCATCATCACCGGGTCGTCGCCGCGGACGGTCATGTGGTGGATCCGCGCGCGGGGCTTCAGTCCGTACTTCTCGACGGCCTCCTTCGACGCGAGGAGGCCGGCGGAGGCGCCGTCGCAGATCTGCGAGGCCACGGCCGCGGTGAGCGTGCCGCCCTCGGCCAGCACCTGCAGCGAGGCCATCTTCTCCATGGAGGTCTCGCGCGGGGTCTCGTCGGCCTCGACGCCGGCCATGGGCACGTACTCGTTGGCGAAGCGCCCCTCGGCGATCGCGGCGCGGGCGCGGGCGTGGGACTGGAACGCCCACTCCTCCATCTCCAGGCGGGAGATGTCCCACTTGTCGGCCATCATCTGGGCGCCGTTGAACTGCGAGATCTCCTCGGTGCCGAAGCGCTCGACCCAGCCGGTCGAGCCGCGGAAGGGGTCGTCGAAGCCGTACTCGCGGCCGGCGAGCATGGCCGAGGAGATGGGCAGGGCGCTCATGTTCTGGACGCCGCCGAAGAGGATCACATCCTGCGTGTCCGACATGATGGCCTGGGCGCCGAAGTGCACGGCCTGCTGGCTGGAGCCGCACTGGCGGTCCACGGTGGTGCCGGGCACGCCGAGCGGCATCCCGGCGGCGAGCCACGACGAGCGCGCGATGTTGCCCGCCTGGGGGCCAATCGTGTCGACGCAGCCGAAGATCACGTCGTCGACGACCTCCGGGTCGATCCCCGTGCGCTCCACGACGGCCTTGATGACGTGGGCCCCCATGTCGGCGGGGTGCTGGGCGGCCAGGCCGCCGCCGCGCTTGCCGACCGGCGTCCGGACGGCGTCGATCACGTAGGCCTCGCGACTGTTCGCGCTGGTCATAACTGGTGTCTCCTCGGGTGGGGGTTGTTGTCGGGGTACGGCGGGCTCAGCCGCCGGCCAGGCCGTCGAGCACGATGTTGAGATACTGCTCGGCGATGGCGTCGTAGTCGTCGTCGCCCTCCGGGCGGTACCACCGCACGGCGACCCACACGGTGTCGCGCAGGAACCGGTACGTCAGGCGCACGTCGAGATCCCCGCGGAAATCGCCCGACTCCATCCCGCGGCGCAGGACGCCGGTCCACATCTCGCGGAACTCGGTGTTGCGCTGGCCCAGGTAGTCGAACCGCGGGTTGCCGCGCAGGTGCTTGACCTCGTCCTGGTAGATCGCCACCTCGTCGCGCTGGTTGTGGATCGCCTCGAAGGACACGGTGACCAGCGCCTCGAGGGTCTCGCGCGGTCCGAGGCCGGAGTTGACGATGCGCCGGTACTCGCCGAAGAGCGAATCGAGGAAGCCCCGCAGGATCTCGTCGACGATCGCTTCCTTGGACTTGAAGTGGTGGTAGAGGCTCCCGGAGAGGATCCCCGCGGCGTCAGCGATGTCGCGCACCGTGGTCGCACGCAGGCCGCGTTCCGCGAAGAGGCCGGCCGCGATCGACAGGAGCTCCTCGCGTCTGGTGTTGGCGGTCATGGGGACAGAGTACCAACCAAGCACTTGTTTGGGAGAGACGCACTGTCAGCGCGGGCCGCAGCACGCCGCTCCCACGGACACGCCAATCCCCCCGCGACGGGCGTCACGGGAGGATCGGTGTGGCGGGAGTCGGTGCCGGGGCCGGAATTGCCGCCCCCGGGAGGCTCCGTCAGGAGCCGAAGCCCAGGAAGACGTTGGCGACGAAATAGATCAGGGCGACCGGGACATGGAGGACGCCGTGCATCACGTCGCCCACCGAGCCGCCGGGGACGATGGACTCGACGGAGCCGTGGAGCTCGGTTGCGATGTCCGCGATCGAACCATTGATGGTCATGAGAATTCTCCGTTCAGGAAGGTGCGCAGGGCGAGAAGGGTGCGCTGGTCAGGAAGATGTCGCTGGGCGAGAAAAGTGCGGGCCGACGCGACGGACCTCGTCAGGAACCGAAGCCCCAGAAGATCTCGCTGACCAGGTAGAGGACGGCGCTCGGGATGAAGAGCACGCCGTGGATCACGTTGCCCACCGAGCCGGGGGAAACCAGTTCGTCGACGGAACCGTGGAGTTGGTCTCCGAAGTCCCAGATCGGTCCAGAGATGTTCATGAGCGGTCTCCGTTCAGGAAGGTGTGCGGGTTTAGGACGGTGGGCAGGGCGAGCAGGGTCGGGCGGACATTGAGGCAATCCTAAGCCGAGCGCCACACTTTCCTGAGCGACGTGACTATTTTGTGATATTTTCAGGTTCTGCTGTCTCGCGCCGCCTCGCTACCCGGCCGAACCGGGTCGACCTCATAGACTGCGCACCATGATCTCCGGCGTCACCTCCGCATCCCGCCGGCGCGGCCGCCGCCTCCTCGCGGCGTCCGCAGCACTCGGCCTCGCCCTGGGTCTATCCGCCTGCACCATCGGGGAGTCCGACGACGACAATGACGGCACCACCGCCCAGCAGACGTCGGCCGCCGAGACCACCACCTCCGCAGAGGAGTCGGCTGCCGCCGACAAGCCCGCCGGCGCGGTGGACGAACTGGTGCTCACAGCGGCCGAGGCACCGGACCTGGGACTGCAGCCCGTCCCCGCCGAGGAGATCGCCGGCGGCCTGAGCGCGATCGGCAGCCTAACCGAGAACATCCAGGTGGAGCCCGCGCGCTGCGCCGAGTTCAACCAGGACGCGCTGCTCGAGCAGGCCGATCCCGGGACCATGGCCATCCAGGCGGGCAACGTGGGCGAGACCTCGTTCGCGGTGGCCGTCACCACGGTGGCCGCCGAGCTCCCCGAGCGCGCCACGCAGATCGAGGACTGCCCCACCATGACCGTGAAGTTCGGCGCCGATGGCCAGGAGGTGGTCTCCGACGCCACCAACACGCTGGTCGACCTCGACGCCCCCGAGGGCGTGGAGGACTTCGCCGCCGTCCTGCAGGACAACACGACCGAACTGATGGGCCAGCGCGTGGAGAACGGCAACTTCATGGTCACCGGCGCGGTCCGCGGCATCGGCGTCTCCGTCACCGCCACCAGCAACTCCGGCCCGGTCAGCCAGGAGGTACAGGACGCCGCGATGGACGCCTTCACCAAGCAGGTCGCCAAGATCCGCGACGCGGCCTGAGCCCTCGGACGATCCGCTCCCGCGCCTAATCGGGCTCGCACAGCCAGCTATCGCCCCGGCACCCCCGCCATCAGATGCGGTGGGCGCCGAGGCGAATCTCTGCGCCCGCGGGTTCTGCGCCCGGCCAGCCGGCCGGGGCCGGGTCAGGCCCGCTGCGAGGAGATCGAGATGACCTCGCCGGTGAGGTAGGTCGTGTAGTCGCTGGCGAGCATGGCGATGGTCGCGGCGACCTCCCACACGTCGGCGGCCCGCCCGAAGGCTTCCTTGGCCGCGAGGTCGTCGAGCAGCTCCGCGGAGGCGGACTTCTCGAGGAACTTGTGGCGGGCGATGGACGGGGCGATGGCGTTGATCCGCACCCCGTAGTCGGCACCCTCGATGGCGGAGCAGCGGGTCAGCGCCATGACACCGGCCTTGGCAGCCGCGTAGTGGGCCTGCGCCCGCTGGGCCCGCCAGCCGAGCACGGAGGCGTTGTTGACGATCACCCCGTTGTGCGGCACGTCGCGGAAGTAGCGCAGCGCGGCGCGGGTCGCGCGGAACGTGCCGCCCAGGGTGATGTCCAGGACGCGGTCCCAGTCCTCGTCGGTCATGTCCACGATCTCGTTCTCGCCACCGAAGCCCGCGTTGTTGATGAGCACGTCGATGCGCCCGAGCTTCTCGGCCGCGCCGGTGATCAGCGCGTCCACGTCGGAGGTCGACTGGACATTGCAGGTGATCGCCCCGAACTGCTGGTCCGGGAACTCCGCGGCCAGCGCGTCACGGGCCTCGTTCATGCGCCGCTCGTGGAAGTCCGAGACCAACACGTCGGCGCCCTCGAGCGCGGCGCGGCGGGCGGAGGAGAACCCGATGCCGGTGCCGGCGGCCGCGGTCACCACGACCTTCTTGCCCTTCAGTAGGCCGTGGCCCGGGGTCTCGTCGGGGACGACGGCGAGGGGGGACTTGCGCTCGGTCATGACGGCCTGGCCTCTCGGGGTAGTCCGAGCACGCGCTCGGAGATGATGTTGAGCTGGATCTCGTTGGATCCGCCGTAGATGGTGTCGGAGCGGGTGAACAGGAACAGCCGCTGCCACAGCGCCAGTTCCACGTTCTCGGGATCCCGCAGGTCGTTGGGCGCGCCCTCGGACGTCTCGGTGGGCCCGGTGAGCGACTCGGCGCCCTGGACGAGCATCGCCAGCTCGCCGAGGTCGCGGTGCCAGTTCGCCCACAGCAGCTTGGCCGCCGAGGCGTTGCCGCCGGTGGCGTCGCGCTCGGCGAGCGTGCGCAGCGCGTGGGCGCGGATGACCTTCAGCCCGATCCACGCGCGGGTGATGCGCTCGCGCACGGCCGGGTCCTGGGCGCTGCCGTTGTCGCGGGCCATCTGCGTGATCTGCTCGAGCTCGCGGGCGAAGCCGACCTGCTGCCCCAGCGTGGACACGCCGCGCTCGAATTCGAGCAGGGTCATGGCGACCTTCCAGCCGTCGCCCCGCTCCCCCACGATCATGCCCGCGTCGGTGACCGCGTCGTCGAAGAAGACCTCGTTGAACTCCGAGGTCCCTGTCAGTTGCTGGATCGGGCGGATCTCGACGCCCGGCTGGTCGAGCGGGACCAGCAGGAAGCTCAGTCCCTTGTGTCGACTCGTCCCCGCCTCCGTGCGGGCCACCACGAACACCCACTGACTGAGGTGCGCGAGCGAGGTCCACACTTTCTGCCCGTCGAGGTGCCACCTGCCGTCGTCCCTGAGTTCGGCGGTCGTCGAGACGTTGGCCAGGTCGGACCCGGCGCCGGGCTCGGAGTACCCCTGAGCCCACAGTTCGGTGACGTCGATGATCCGCGGCAGGAAGCGGTCCTTCTGCTCCTGCGTCCCGTGGGCGATGAGGGTCGGGCCGAGGAGGGTCTCGCCGAGGTGGGACACCCGCGCCGGGGCGTCCGCCTTGGCGTACTCCTCGTGGAACCGCACCTGCTGGCTCAGCGACGCGCCGCGCCCGCCGTGCTCGACCGGCCAGCCGACGCAGGTCCACCCCGCCGCCGCCATGTGCCGCTCCCAGGCGAGGCGTTGCGGGAAGAACTCGTGTTCGCTACCGGGGCCGCCGACTCCCTTGATCTCGGCGAACTCGCCGACGAGGTTGGCATCCAACCAGGTGCGGAACTCCGCCGCGAACTCGTCGTCGGTCATCTCCGACGCGGGCGTGCACTTCTCGGGTGCCGAACTCTCGGTCATACGCCCACACTACCAAGCACTTGCTTGGTTTGCCGGAACCGCCCTCCGCCCACGCCGGGATCGGTTTGGATGACGCCCATGACCTCCCCCTCTCAGCCCCTGTCCGGCAAAGTCGCGTTCATCACCGGCGCCGCGCGCGCCCAGGGCCGGGCCCACGCGGTCCGCCTCGCCTCGGAAGGCGCCGACCTCGTCGTCGTCGACGTCTGCGCCCCGGTGTCCGGGTCCGCCACCTACCCCGCGCCGACGCCGGACGACCTGGCCGAGACCGTCCGCCTCGTGGAGGAGACCGGCCGGCGCGCGATCTCGGCGGTCCTCGACATCCGCGACCTGGGCGCGCTGCAGGATCTCGTTGCCCGCACGATCTCCACCTTCGGACGGTTGGACATCCTGGTCGCCAACGCCGCCGTGCTCAGCTGGGGGCGACTGTGGGAGATGCCGGAGGACGACTGGGACACGGTCATCGGCGTCAACCTCAGCGGCACGTGGCGGACGATCCGTGCGGCGGTGCCGGCGATGATCGAGGCGGGCAACGGCGGGTCGATCATCATCGTCAGCTCGTCCGCGGGCCTCAAGGCGACGCCCGGGAACGGGCACTACTCCGCCTCGAAGGCCGGCCTGGTGGCGCTGACCAACGCCCTCGCACTCGAGGTGGGCGAGTTCGGCATCCGCGTCAACTCGATCCATCCCTACTCGGTGGACACGCCGATGATCGATCCCGAGGGCATGGCCGACCTCTTCGGCCGCTTCCCGTCGTTCCTCCACAGCTTCTCGCCGATGCCCCTGAAGAACGCCCGCGTGGACGGCGCGAGCACGCTCGCCGACTTCATGCCGCCCGAAGAGGTCTCCGAGGTGGTCTCCTACCTCGCCGGCGACGGTTCGCGGTCGATCTCCGGTGTCCAGCTCACGGTCGACCGGGGAGCGCTCAAGTACTGACGCCGCCAAACCAAGCACTTGCTTGGTAGGGTGCAGGCCATGAGCACCACCGTGGAGACCACCCCCGCCGCCCTGCGTCGCGCGGCCCGGTCGTGGCCGGAGCGCGAGGCGATCGTCGACGTGCAGCCCGGCCAGGACACCCGCTGGACGTGGGCGCACCTGCTCGACGAGGTCCGCCGGTTCGCCGCCGGCCTCGTCTCGCGCGGGATCGCCCCCGGTGACCGCGTGGTGATCTGGGCACCCAACACCCGCCACTGGGTGGTCGCGGCGCTGGGCGTGCAGTTCGCGGGAGGCACCGTCGTCCCCGCGAACACGCGCTACACCGGGAGCGAGACGCTGGAGATCATCCAGCGCACCCACGCGGTGGCGGCCGTGGTCGCGGGGACGTTCCTCGGCACCGAGCGGATCGTCGACCTCGTCGACGCCGCCGGGGCCAC
>NZ_KV824008.1:0-10746 GCF_001815995.1 Dietzia sp. HMSC21D01
GCGGACGCCCACGCCGGCCGAGGCGGCCGCCGACTCCCGCGGTGCCGCGGCCGGATCCACGGGCCCGGACGCCCGTGAGTCCGAGGGTTCGGAGACGGGCGAGGACCTGACCATCGAGTCCCCGGATCCCGAGGGCCCCGCCGACCAGTCCGCCGAGTCCTCCCCGGCCGCGGGCAGCGCCGCGCCCGGCCCCGCTGCCGGTTCCGCGCCGCAGCCCTCCGATGACGCCGCGGGGGACGACACCGCGACGGGCGGTCAGACCTCGGACGGCAACACCACCGGCGCATGAGCCGATCCGACGCGTCGGCCCACCACCCGGCGCTCGAGATCTCCGCGTCGGCCCTCGAGGAGCTGGCCCCACTGGACGTCCACGCGCTGTACCGACTGCGCGTGGACGTCTTCGTGGCCGAGCAGGATTGCCCGTACGCCGAGATCGACGACGTCGACGCCGACCCGGGCACCACTCATCTCCTCGCGCGGGCGTCGAGCGGTGAGCTGGTGGCGACGCTGCGCGTCTTCGGGGACGACTCCGCCGACGGCCTCATGCACATCGGGCGCGTGTGTACGGCACCGTCCTGGCGGGGACGGGGGATCGCGGCCGGGCTGATCCGCCGGGCGTTGGAGCTGTGCGGTGACCGGCCGGTGGAGATCGGGGCCCAGGCCCACCTCGAGCAGTGGTACGAGCAGTTCGGATTCGTCCGGTGCGGGCCCGACTACCTCGACGGTCGGATCCCCCATCTGCCCATGCGACGCGACCTCCTAGGATGAGACCAGGCTCACCCTTCGATCCCTTCCGAGGACACACATGACGTCTGACGCCCCCTCCGTCCCGCTGGTCAAGGCTCTCCTCCCCGAGAGCGAGATGCCGACGCACTGGTACAACATCCAGGCCGACCTGCCCGAGGCGATGGCGCCCCACCTGCACCCCGGAACCAGGGAGCCGCTCGGTCCCGAGGACCTGGCGCCCCTGTTCCCGATGGCGCTCATCGAGCAGGAGGTGACCGGTGAGCGGTACGTCGAGATCCCCGAGGCGGTCCGGGAGATCTACCGGCTGTGGCGGCCGTCGCCGCTCATCCGTGCACGGCGCCTCGAGAAGGCGCTGGGCACCTCCGCCCGCATCTACTACAAGTACGAGGGCACCAGCCCCGTCGGTTCGCACAAACCGAACACCGCGGTCGCGCAGGCGTACTACAACGCCGCGGAGGGCATCACCAGGCTGACCACCGAGACCGGCGCCGGCCAGTGGGGTGCGTCGCTGGCGTTCGCCGGGCAGGCCTTCGGCATCGAGGTCGAGGTGTGGCAGGTCAAGGCCTCCTTCCATTCCAAGCCGTACCGGCGCATGCTCATGGAGACCTTCGGGGCGTCCGTGCACCCGAGCCCGTCCGACCTCACCGAGGCCGGTCGCGCGTTCCTCGCCAAGGACCCCGACACCCCCGGCTCTCTCGGTATGGCCGTGTCCGAGGCCGTCGAGGTGGCCGCCGCGGATCCCGAGGCCCGTTACTCCCTGGGCTCGGTGCTCAACCACGTGTGCCTGCACCAGACAGTGATCGGCGAAGAGGCCATCAAGCAGCTGGCGATGTTCGGCGAGGGCGCTCCGGACTACGTCTACGGCTGCGCCGGCGGTGGCTCCAACCTCGCCGGGCTGGCGTTCCCGTTCATCCGGGAGAACCTCGCCGGCGCCGCGACCCGGATCGTCGCGGTCGAGCCCACGGCCTGCCCGTCGCTGACGGAGGGCGAGTTCCGCTACGACCACGGTGACGTCGCGGGCCTGACCCCGCTGATGAAGATGTACACCCTCGGCCAGGACTTCGTCCCGGATCCCATCCACTCCGGCGGCCTGCGCTACCACGGCATGGCACCGCTGGTGAGCCACGTCAAGCACCTCGGCCTGCTCGACTCGATGGCGGTGGAGCAGAACGTCGCGTTCGCGGCCGGCGTCGAGTTCGCCAAGGCGGAGGGCATCGTGCCCGCCCCCGAGTCGACCCACGCGCTGGCCGGCGCCATGGCGAAGGCCCGCGAGCACACCGGCGAGGCCGGCACCGGGCCGTCGATCGTGATCGGCCTGTCCGGTCACGGCTTCCTCGACCTGCCCGCGTACGAGTCGTTCGTCCGCGGCGAGCTGGGCTGACGCGCCGGACGGGGCCCGCGCCCCACACCAGACCACCAATCACGTTCCCTACCCTCGATAAAGGAGCCCCCAATTGACCAAGACCATCGAGTTCACCGATCGGGTCGCGATCGTCACCGGTGCGGCCGGCGGCCTGGGCCGCGCGTACGCCCTCGCGCTGGCCGAGCGTGGTGCCAAGGTCGTCGTCAACGACCTCGGCGGCGATGTCCGCGGTGAGGGCGGGTCGCCGTCGCTAGCGCAGCAGGTCGTCGAGGAGATCACCGCGGCCGGCGGCGAGGCGATCGTGGACGGCAGCGACATCACCGACGAGGCCGCCGTCGAGGCCATGGTGTCGACGGTCATGGAGAAGTGGGGCCGGATCGACATCCTCATCAACAACGCCGGCATCCTGCGCGACAAGTCCTTCGCCAAGATGGAGCCGGCGGACTTCCGCAAGGTCGTCGAGGTCCACCTCATGGGCTCGGTGAACTGCACCAAGGCGGTCTGGCCGCACATGGCCGAGGCGGGCTACGGCCGCATCCTCATGACCACGTCCTCCTCGGGCATCTACGGCAACTTCGGCCAGGCCAACTACGCCGCGGCCAAGTCGGGGCTGGTCGGCCTGATGAACGTCCTGGCCATCGAGGGCGAGAAGAAGAACATCAAGGTCAACTCCATCGCTCCGACGGCCGCGACCCGCATGACCGAGGACCTGCTGCCCCAGCGGGTGCTGGACATCATGGGCCCCGAGACCATCGCGCCGGGCGCGCTCTTCATGGTCAGCGAGGACGCCCCCACCAAGACGATCCTCGGCGCCGGCGCCGGCGTGTTCGCGGTGTCGCAGATGGTCGAGAGCCGTGGCGTCTACCTGCCCGAGGGTGCGCGGACCCCCGAGGTGGTGGCCGAGCGCTGGGCCGAGATCGCCGACGTCACCGACGCCAACCCCCTCGAGGGCGCCTTCGAGCAGACCTCGAAGTACGCCGCCCTGGCCGCCCGCGAGCTCGGCCTGCACCTGGAGAGCTGACCGGCCGCGGCGGCCGGGCGGCACGGATGACGCCGGCGGCCGGCCGCGGGTCACTCCTGGTCGGCGAACTGCGTCTCGTACAGCTCCGCGTACCGCCCGCCGCCCACGAGGAGCTCGGCGTGCGTACCCGACTCCACCACGCGCCCCGACTCCAGGACGAGGATGCGGTCCGCGGCCCGGACGGTCGACAGTCGGTGCGCGATCACCAGCGACGTCCGGTCGGACATCGCCTCCGTCAGCGCCTCCTGGACCGCGGACTCGTTGGTCGAGTCCAGCGCGCTCGTCGCCTCGTCCAACACCACGACCGACGGCTCCGCGATGAGCAGCCGCGCGATGGTCAGGCGCTGACGCTCTCCGCCCGACAGCCGGTACCCGCGGTCCCCGATGACCGTGTCGAGGCCGTCGGGCAGCGACGCGACCAGGCCTTCGAGCCGGGACCGGCGCAGCGCGTCCCACACGAGATCGTCGGTGACCTCCGGGCGCGCGAAGGTGAGGTTCGCGCGGATCGTGTCGTGGAAGAGGTGGCCGTCCTGGGTGACCATGCCGACCGTCCGACGGAGCGACGACGACGTGACGTCACGCACGTCCAGGCCCGCGACACGCACCGCGCCCGAGTCGACGTCGTACAGGCGGGGCAAGAGCGACGCGATGGTCGACTTCCCGGCTCCCGACGACCCGACGAGCGCCACCATCTCGCCCGGCGCGGCGCGGAACGAGATCCCGTGCAGCACCTCCTGCCCGCCGCGGGTGTCGAGGACCGCGACCTCCTCCAGCGAGGCCAGCGAAATCTTGTCCGCCGAGGGGTAGGAGAAGTGGACGTCGTCGAACTCGATGGTCGCCGGGCCCTCGGGGATGTCGACGGCGTCGGGGGCGTCGGATATAAGGGGCTCCAGGTCGAGGACCTCGAAGACCCGCTCGAAGCTGACGATGGCCGTGACGATGTCCATCGGTGCGTTGGCCAGCGCCGTCAACGGGCCGTAGAGACGGGTGAGCAGTAGCGCCAGCGCGACCACCGACCCGGCGTCCAGCCCGCCGTTGAGGGCGAACCACCCGCCCAGCCCGTAGACCAGCGCCAGGGCGAGAGTGGACACGAGCGTGAGCGAGTTCATGAACACGCTCATCAACAAGGCGGTGCGCACCCCGATGCCGCGGACCCGCCCGGCGCGTGCCGCGAACTCCGCCGACTCCGCGGAGGGCCGGCCGAAGAGCTTCACCAGGGTCGCGCCACCGGCGTTGAAGCGCTCTGTCATCTGGTCGTTCATCGACGCGTTGAGGTCCGAGGCCTCGCGACGGAGCCGGGCCAGACGCTTACCGACGTACCGGGCGGGGAACAGGAAGATCGGCAGCAGGAGGACCGACAGCACGGTGAGCTGCCAGTTGATGCCGGCCATCACCGCCAGGGTGAGGACCAGCTGCACCAGATTGGACACGACCCCGGAGAGGGTGTCGGAGAAGGCCCGTTGGGCACCCATGACGTCGTTGTTGAGGCGACTGACCAGGGCGCCGGTGCGGGTCCGCATGAAGAACGCGACCGGCATCGTCTGCACGTGGTCGAACACCGCGCGACGCAGGTCGAGGATCAGGCCCTCGCCGATCCGGGCCGACCACAGCCGGGTGAACACGGCCGCCACCGCCTCGACGACGCCGATCGCGGCGATGAGGACCGCGAGCCCGACGACCACGTGGACCGGCGAGGCCTCGACGATCGCGGTCACCACCCGGCCCGCGAGCACGGGGGTCAGGACCGCCAGCGACGCCCCGAAGACGGAGAGGATGAGGAAGACGACGATCCGCCGGGTGTGGGGGCGCGCGAACTGCCCGATCCGGCGGAAGTTCTCGCGGGTGAAGACACTCCGGTCGAGCGAGATGCCGTTGTTCTCGGCCCGGTACAGCGTCCGCATGGCGGCCATGTGCATGGACAAGCCGGGCCACTCCTCTCACGCCGGTCGAGGGGTGTACCGACGACACCTCCGTACAACCCGGCCGGTGCCCGACCTATTCCGGCCCGGGTCGGAGATCGCGGGTCCTCGTCGTCGTCATCATCGAGGCCTTCTGGACAAAGACCGACGGTATGTCTAGACACGGCGCGGGTTTTTGTCTAATGTCGGGTGCAACACAGTGGCATATGCCACAAAAAGTTGATTCGGAGGTCGTCAGCGATGTCCAGCACCGAGTACATCCGGCCCACGGACGGGGCCGATGAGCACGAGGCGCCTCACGCGCATCATGACCATCACGGACACGACCATCACGGCCACGAACACGCGGACGTCGAGCCGTACGCGTGGACCGACGCCAAGCGCTACCTGTGGCTGCTCGGAGTGATCCCCGCGATGGGCCTGTTCCTCTCCATGCCGTTCGTCGCCGGCTTCAACGCCCTCGGCTGGGAGATCCCCGCGACCATCGCGTGGTTCCTGCTGCCGTTCCTCGTCTACGTCGCCATCCCGCTCGGCGACCTGGCGATCGGCGCCGACGGGGAGAACCCGCCGGACGAGGTCATGGACAAGCTCGAGGCCGATCCGTTCTACCGGTGGTGCACCTACCTGTACATCCCGTTCCAGTACGCCTCGCTCATCGCCGCCTGCTACCTCTGGACCGCCGACGACCTGTCGTGGCTGGGTTACGACGGCGGCCTGGGCGTCGCCGCCTCCATCGGCGTCGCCTGGACCGTGGCCATCACCGGCGGCATCGGCATCAACACCGCCCACGAGCTCGGCCACAAGATCGCCGGCAGCGAGAAGTGGCTGTCCAAGGTCGCGCTCGCCACCACCGGTTACGGCCACTTCTTCATCGAGCACAACCGCGGCCACCACGCGCGCGTCGCCACTCCGGAGGACCCCGCCAGCTCCCGCTTCGGAGAGTCCTTCTGGGCGTTCCTGCCGCGCAGCGTCGTGGGCTCGCTCCGCTCGGCGTGGTCACTCGAGTCCGAGCGTCTCGGCCGCCTGGGCAAGAGCCCGTGGACCCTCCGCAACGACAACCTCAACGCCTGGCTCATGACCGTCGTGCTGTTCGGCGCGCTCATCGCGATCTTCGGGTGGGAGGTCGCCCCCTGGCTGATCGTGCAGGCGATCTTCGGGTTCTCCCTGCTCGAGGTCGTCAACTACCTCGAGCACTACGGACTGCTCCGCCAGAAGACCTCGGCCGGTCGGTACCAGCGCTGCCGCCCCGAGCACTCCTGGAACTCCGATCACCTGGTGACCAACATCTTCCTGTACCACCTGCAGCGCCACTCGGACCACCACGCCAATCCGATGCGCCGCTACCAGATGCTGCGCAGCTTCGAGCAGGCCCCGCAGCTGCCGTCCGGGTACGCGACCATGATGGTCATCGCCTACATCCCGCCGCTGTGGCGGAAGGTCATGGACAAGCGCGTCCTCGACCACTACGACGGCGACATCACCCGCGCGAACATCCAACCGTCCAAGCGGGAGAAGATCCTCGCCCGCTACGGGGCCGGCTCGACCGCGGTGGCGGAGAAGGTCATCGCTGACACCGACATCGCGACCGACCAGACCTCGCCCACCGGTGAGTACGTGTGCCCCAACTGCGGGAACCATTACTCCGAGGCCGCCGGCCTCCCGCGCGAGGGCTTCCCGCCCGGCACCCCGTGGTCGGCCATCCCCGACTCCTGGCAGTGTTCGGACTGCGGCGTGCGCGACAAGGTCGACTTCCTGCCGGTGAAGTGACCCCCGCGTACGGGGTGGGAACCCGGCCCTCCCCCGCCCGGAACCGGGTATCCGCAACAATGGACACCATGCCCCGTCACCGCCAGACCAGTGACCGACCCTCCCCCGGGGACGCCCGCGGGGAGCGTCGGCCGCTCCGCAGCACCGTGTTCGAGGCCATGCACGAGCTCCTCGGCTCGCGCGACTGGTCCGCGGTCACCATGTCCGACGTCGCCAAGGCCGCCGGACTGAGTCGGCAGACCCTCTACAGCACGTTCGGCAACCGGCAGGGTCTGGCGCAGGCGTACGCGCTGCAACTGTCCGAGACGTTCGCCGGTGAGATCCGCGACTCCATCATCCGGTATCCCGGGCAGATCGAGACCGCGCTGCGTGAGGGCATCAACGGCTTCCTGCTCTCCAGCCAGCGCGACCCGCTCATCCGGGCCCTGCTCACCGGGGACATCAAGCCGGAGCTGCTGCGGCTCATCACCACCGAGGCCGGCCCGCTCATCGAGCGGGCCACCGAGGTGCTCACCCCCGCCCTCGCCGAGAGCTGGATGGGGATCGAGGAGTCGCAGGCCCGGTTGGCGGCCTCCATCATCGCCCGCATCGGCATCAGCTTCGTCTCGCTCCCGCCCGAGGACCCCGACCAGCTGGCCTCCGGTCTGACCGAGGTCATCGCGCCGTACCTGCAGAAGGTCGTCCAGGTCGACCTCCCGGGCTGAGGGCCCGGTGCCCTATGCCCCGTCGCCGAGCATCGACTCGGTGCCCGGCTGACCCGGGACCGGCACACTCGCCTCGAGGAACAGGCCACGCGCCTCCACGCACAAGCGCTCGCCGGCGTGGATCGTCGCGTGCGTCCACGTCTTGCGGCCCTCGCGCTCCTGGACCCACGCGCGGAACGACAGCGGCTCGAGCAGCGGGGTGGGCGACCGGTAGTCGATCTCGTAGTGCGCGGTCATCCCGAAGCGGCCGCCCCAGTGGTTGGCGAACCCCATCATGTGGTCGATGATCAGGGCGCTGATACCCCCGTGGACACACCCGGGAGGGCCCTGGTAGACGGGGCCCAGCGTCACCTCGGCCCGCACCGAGCCGTCATCGCAGCCGTAGAACTGCACCGGCGGGGCGAGCGGGTTCTCCGGCCCGGCGACCGGGTTCGACCGGCGGGTGCCCGCGCCCGTCCACATGATCTCCAGCCGCTTCGCCGGCGACGGGACACGCGGTTCGAGCAGGTCAGCCACCTCGGCCAGGCGGTCGGCGATGTCCCCGAGCTCGACCTCCGAGTGCGCCAACGCCGCTGTCGCCTCACGGAGCCGACGCAGCTCGGCCACCGCACGATCGAGGTCGGGATCCGCCGGCGGCAACTCCGGGGTGGGGATCGGCTCGAACGTCTCGCCCAGTCGCTTCCGCGCCGCCTCGAGGGAGAAATCCTCGTTCGGACCCAGCTTCGGCAGGGGCACGCCGCCGAATCCGGGACTATCGCTCTGTTTAGTCATACTCTTAGGGTATGTCGACACCTGTCAATCCGAAGCCGTTCGATCCTGCTACCTATGGCCCCTGGGCCCTCGTCGTGGGCGGAAGTGAGGGCGTGGGCGCCGAGATCGCCTTCCGCCTCGCCGATCAGGGGGTCTCCTCCGTCCTCGTCGCCCGCAAGACCGGGCCCCTCGAGGAGACCGCCGAGGCCGTGCGCGCCAAGGGAGTCGAGTGCCGGACCCTGTCCGTCGACCTCACCGAGCCCGGTGCCACCGAGGGCATCGCCGCGGCCTGCGAGGGCCTCGACCTCGGCCTGATCGTGCTCAACGCCGGCGCCAACACCTACGGCTCCGAGTTCGTCGAGTCGGATATGGACAAGGTCCAGAAGGTCATCGACCTCAACATCACCTCGCCGATGCAGATCATCCGTCAGTTCGGCCCCGGCCTCAAGGCCCGCGGTCGCGGCGGCATCGTGGTGATGGGCTCGATGGCCGGCTACCTCGGTCACGCCGACATGAGCGTCTACTCCGCGGCGAAGGCGTTCAGCCGCGTCTTCGTCGAGGGCCTGTGGCTGGAGATGCGCGAGTACGGCGTCGACGTCGTCGAGGTCATCCTCGGCGTCGTCCGCACCCCCGCGATGGTGCGCGCCGGCCTGGACATGGATCTGCCCGGCTTCACCGTCAGCGAGCCCGAGGAGGTCGCCGAGGAGGTCCTGGCGTCCATCGGCAACGGGCCGATCCACGTCTGTGGCGGCGAGAACAACCGCAAGGGCGTCGAGTTCTCGTCCGGCGTCGACCGCGGCCGGATCGTGGCCGGCTCCCACAAGCGGATGAAGGCCCTCCGCGGGAACTGACCTCCGGGTCCCGGGCGCGCCCCGGGGTCACCGGCGCGGGGACATCCGCACCGGTGGGCCCGGGGCGCGCTGCTGTGTCGGGAAGGGCGCGCCGGTCGGGGCCTCGGTCAGCCCTCGATGGGCTTGCTCTGGTCCCCGTCGAGCATCCAACGCGGCGTGACGAACATGCCCGTGACCGACGCGCACAGCGTGTCCCCGGCGTGCAGCGTGCCCGTGCACCACAGCTTGCGCCCGTCCACCCGGTCCTGGCGGGCCTCGAACCGGAGGGGCGTGTCCAGCGGGGTGGGGGCGACGTAGGTGACCTGCAGGTCCACCGTCATCCCGATGTGCTCAGCCGCGGCGTTGGCCAGGCCGAGCATCTCGTCGAACAGCATCGCCACCACGCCGCCGTGCACGCATCCGGGCGGGCCCTGGAACTCCACCCCGAGCGTGAGGTCAGCGCGGACCGTGCCATCGGGGAAGACGACCGCCTCGAGGGGCGGGGCGGCCGGGTTGCGCGAGCCGATCACCGGGTTGGAGGCGATGTGCTCGGGCACGCCCCACGAGTCGTACTCGGCCGGCGGGTGGGACGTCGCGGCACTCTCGATGCGGTCGGCCAGCTCGCGGGCCAGCTCGATCTCCGCGGACAGGTCCTCGAAGTCCGCGCCGGAGACGAGGCCGCGGATGCGCCTCAGCTGGCGGGCGAGCTCGGTGGCGCCGGAGGCGTGGTCGGGCTGGTCGAGGAAGGTCTGGGCGGAGAGGGCTTCCCCGGAATCTGGCTGTTCGGTCACGCCGTGTGACGTTACTCCGCGGTCGGGCGCCGCCCGCCGCGGCCCGGCGTCAGGCCGACGTCCCGTCCTCGTCCCGGTGCTGCTGGTACTCGGCGACCCACTGCTCGGGCATGACGAACAACCCCTCCGCGGTGGCGCACAGGCGATCACCGTGGTGGATGGCGCCCTGGGACCACACCTTGCGACCATCCACCCGGACCTGGCGTCCCGTGATCACGATCGGCTCGAGGATGGGGGTGGGGCTCCGGTAGTCCAGGTCGAGGTACATCGTCATCCCCGTGGTCCCGGCGTGGTGGTTGGCCCGACCCAGCACCGCGTCGAACATCAGGGCCACGATCCCGCCGTGCACACACCCCGGCGGGCCCTGGTACTCCAGCCCCAGGGTGACCTCGGACCGGACGGTGCCGTCGTCGAGCAGCTCGAACTCCGCCGGCGGCGCCAGGACGTTGGACCGCCCGATCACCGGGCAGTTGGGGACGTAGCGGCGCTCCCGCCAACTGACCTCCTGCCGGTGCTCCGGGCTCGCCGACGCGGCCTCGAGCGTGTCCGCCACCTCGCGGAGCCGGGCGGTCAGCGGGCCCAGGTCGGTGTCGAAGATCCCGCCGGTCGTCAGCGCGCGGATCCGGCGGACCTGCTCGACCAGGGCGAAGAGGCCCGCCTCGTCGTCGTCCATCCGATCGACAGCGCGACCACCGCCGCGCGCGGGGTCCAACGGACCCAGGTCGATCTCCGGCCGGTCCCGTCGTACGACGGCGACCTGCCCGCTCACGCCTGCACCGACCCGACGGCGTCCGCGGCGGCCGACGCGCCGTCGGTACCGGCCGCACCGGTAGCCCCCGCCGCGCCCCGGCCCG
>NZ_KV824009.1:0-960 GCF_001815995.1 Dietzia sp. HMSC21D01
ACGGTGGCCGCCGCGAGAGACCGCGGGCGGGGAGATCGTGGGCCGACCGGCGAGCCGCGGAACGGTGGAGGGCGCCGTGCGGGTGGCGCGCTCGATCGTCGATGCCCGCGAGGTCCGGCCCGGCGAGGTGCTCGTCGCGCGCGTGACGGACGTGGGCTGGACGCCGTATTTCACGGTGATCGCTGCGCTGGTCACCGACATCGGGAGCTCGGTCTCGCACGGTGCGGTGGTCGCGCGCGAGTACGGCCTGCCGTGCGTGGTGAACACGATCGTCGCCACGCAGACGCTACGCACCGGCGACCGCGTCCGCGTAGACGGAGACCGGGGCGTGGTGACGCGGTTGGAGGGGTGAGGCGCTGGGCGTCCGTGTGGATCGCTGCCGCCCGGGGCGAGGCCACCGACCTGAGCGGCTCCGGCGATGTCGGGCTGGCCCCGGCCCCTGCTGCAGCGCCGTCACTCTGTCGCGCGGTCACACCTGCTCACGTTTTCCCAGGTCCACTTCGCCACCATGCCGCATTTGTGACCACTTTCCGGGGGTCGGGGCACGGCGAGTCCCGGGTGCGGCGCTGGTGGCCGACCTCGATGGCAACAGCATGAGGCGTGACAAGGGCTGGTGCTCGGCCCCTGGATGACGGGCCGACGCGCTGCCCAGTGGCGGCGCCGGCGACAGGCTGCTAGACGTGGAGGTCCACGCGCCCCCATGCCACGAGGAGGACGAGATGATCACCGAGGACCCCATCGACCCGGACGAATACACCCCGGGCCCTGATTCGGTCACCGCTCCCGAGGAGTACGAGCCCGAGGTGACCGTCGACGACCCCTTCCGCGAGGCAAATCCGGCGGACGTCGCCGAGCAGGCCATCGAGCTGCCCGACGACGACGGCGACCCGGAAGGTGACGACGACGAGGTCAGCTGACCCTGCTAGATGACGGCGAGGGGCCGGCTCCATGTGAGCCGGC
>NZ_KV824010.1:0-10959 GCF_001815995.1 Dietzia sp. HMSC21D01
CGCCACCGCCGGCCCGGGCAGGAGCACGCCGGCCGGGGTCGACCGCAGCTCGGCCTCGGCGAGCAGCGCGGTGGCACCGACCAGGGCGAGCACCTCGTCCGAGGCCGCGGTGTCGTGACCGGTCACGTCGATACCGCCGATCACCCGCCCCGTCACCGGGTCGTGGACCGGCGCGGCCGAGCAGCTCCACGAGTGGGCGGGCGCGAGGAAGTGCTCCGCACCACGCACCCGCACGGGGACGTCGTGCCGCAGCGCGAGGCCCGGCGCGTTCGCCCCCACCGCGTCGTCGCTCCACAGCGCTCCCGGCACGAACGCCATCCGCTCCGCCCGCGTCCGCACGCCGCGGTCCCCGTACAGCCACAGGAGCCGGCCGTCGGCGTCGGCGACCGCCACGAGGTGGCCGCTGGTCATGACCCCGGATACCAGCACCTTCTCGACGACGGGCAGCACCGCCGCCATCCGGTGCGCGGCCAGGTGCGCGGACAGGTCGGGGCCCTGCAGGTCGACCGGCGGATCCGCCCGATCCGGGTCGATCCCCCGTCGCCTGCTCCGCTCCCAGGACTGCGCGACGATCGCGCTGGCCACTGTTGACCTCCCCGCCGACATGACGCCAGTGTAACGACCGTCACAGAACATGACGTCACCCTCATAAACGAACCCAAATAACAGGTGCTTGCCACAGGGGGCGGCGACCCCTCTACAATCGTCAGTGATTCAGGCCACACATGATTTAAGGACCGAGATGACGACCGAGTTCGCCACCCCGCCAGCCGCCAAACCCTTCCCTGTCGAGAACCTGTCGAGACTCGTGTTCAAGAACGCACAGGAGGCGCCGAACGACGTCGCCGTGCTGCGCCTGGTCGGCGGCGACTGGAAGGAGGTCACCTGCGCCCAGTACCTGGAGGAGGTCAAGGGCGTGGCCAAGGGCCTCATCGCCCGGGGCGTGAAGCCCGGCGACCGACTGGCGATCATGAGCCACACCCGCTACGAGTGGTCGCTCATCGCCTGGGCGGCCTGGGTCGCCGGCGCGGTCACCGTGCCGATCTACGAGACGTCCTCGTCCGCGCAGTGCGACTGGATCCTCACCAACTCGGACGCGACCGTCGCGGTCGTCGAGGACCTCGAGTTGCGCGAGGTGCTCACCGCCGGCACCGACTGGTCCGGTGACATCCTCGTGATCGAGAACGACCTCGTCGCCCAGCTCACCGAGGCCGGCGCCGACGTCTCGGACGCCGACCTCGAGAAGGCCTCGCTCGTCGCCGGCCACGAGGACCCCTGCGCGATCATCTACACCTCCGGCACGACAGGCAACCCCAAGGGCTGCGAGATCGTGCACGGCGGGTTCGGCGGCGTCGTCGTGTCGGTCGTGGAGCAACTCCAGGACGCGTTCGTGCCCAACAGTCGGACCCTCATCTTCCTGCCCCTGGCCCACGTCCTCGCCCGCATCCTGGAGGTGGCCTGCTTCTACAAGCGCGTGGCCGTGGCGCACGAGCCGGACACCACCAAGGTCATCGAGCGCCTCGGCGAGATCCACCCCACCTTCCTGGTGTCGGTGCCGCGCGTGCTGGAGAAGGTCTACAACTCCGCCGCGGCAAAGGCCGAGAACGCCGGCGGCGCCAAGGCCAAGATCTTCAAGGCCGCCGTCCAGACGGCCATCGACTACTCCAAGGCCCTCGAGAACGGCGGTCGGCCGTCGGCCGCGCTGAAGGTCAAGCAGAAGCTCTACTCGAAGCTCGTCTACTCGAAGCTGCACGACGCTCTGGGCGGCGAATGCGACCGCATCATCTCGGGCGGTGGGCCGCTGGGCGCCCGCCTGGGCCACTTCTTCCGCGGCGCCGGGTTCGACCTGCTCGAGGGCTATGGCCTGACCGAATCCTCGGGCGTGCTCACCGTCAACCCGACCAACCGGGCCAAGATCGGCACCGTCGGCACGCCGATCCCGGGCGTCACCATCCGCATCGCCGAGGACGGCGAGGTCCTGGCCAAGGCCAAGACGCTGTTCAAGGGCTACTGGCGAAACCCGGAGGCGACCGCCGCCGCGTGGACCGGCGAGTGGTACCACACCGGCGACATCGGCGAGCTCGACTCCGACGGCTACCTCTCCATCACGGGTCGCAAGAAGGACCTGATCGTCACCGCCGGCGGGAAGAACGTCTCGCCCTCGCAGCTCGAGGACCTGCTCACCTCTGACCCGCTGATCAGCCAGGCCGTCGTGGTGGGCGACAACCGCAGCTACATCGCGGCGCTCGTCACGATCGACCCGGAGACGTTCCCCGCGTGGCGGGACAGGCACGGCAAGACCGGCGAGGTCTCGGACCTGCTGCAGGACGGCGAGCTGGTCGGCGCGGTCCAGGACGCGGTGGACCGGGCCAACAAGTCGGTCTCCCGCGCGGAATCCATCCGCAAGTTCAAGATCCTCGCGGCCGAGTTCTCCGTCGAGTCCGGCGAACTCACCCCCACCCTCAAGCTCAAGCGCAACGTCGTGCACGACCGGTTCGGCAGCGAGATCGAGTCGCTGTACACCGACGCCTGATCCACCGATCGTGGGAGCGCCCGGGCCCGGACGGGTTCCGGGCGCTCTCGTTTCGGCACGATCAGGCGTACATGTCCTCGATCTGCTCGGCGTAGCGCTCGGCCACCACGTGCCGCTTGACCTTCAGGGTCGCGGTCAGCTCCCCCGACTCCTCGGTGAAGTCCCGGGGCAGGACGGTGAACTTCTTGACGCCTTCGGCCTGCGAGACCTGCCGGTTGGCATCGTCCACGGCGAACTGGATCTCGGCCTGCAGTGCGGGGTCGGTCACCAGGTCCTCGGCCGGCTTGCCTCCGTGGCCGTTCTCCGCGGCCCATGCCTCGAGCTCGTTCTCGTCGACCGTGATCAGCGCGGAGACGAACTTGCGGCCCTCGCCGATCAGCACCGCGTGGCCGACCAGCCGGTGCGCGCGGATCGCATCCTCGATCTGCCCCGGCGAGACGTTCTTACCGCCGGCGGTGACGATGATCTCCTTGGACCGGCCGGAGATCGTCAGGTATCCGTCCGCGTCGAGCGAACCGAGGTCGCCGGTGTTGAACCAGCCGTCCACGACGGCCTCGGCGGTCGCCTCGGGGTTGTTCCAGTAGCGGTCGAAGATGATGTCGCCGGCCAACTCCACCTCGCCGGCGTCGTTGATACGCACGCTGGTTCCGGCCACCGGGCGGCCGACGGTGCCGATGCGCTGGCAGCCGGGCCCGTTGACGGTGGCGGCGGCGGTGCTCTCGGTCAGGCCGTAGCCCTCGTAGACGGGCACGCCGACTCCGCGGAAAAAGTGCGAGATGCGGTCGGGCAGGGCGCCGCCGCCGGAGATGGCGTACTCGCACCGGCCGCCGAGCGCCTCGCGTATGGACTTGTAGACGAGCAGGTCGAGCGCCTTGTACTGGACGGTGTGCAGGAGCGAGGGTCGACGCTCGTCGTCCAGTCCGTCATTGCCGCGCCGCACGCTGTCCTCGATGGCGATCGCCTCGGCGCGTTCGAAGATGCCCCTCTGCACCGCGCCCTTGGCGGCGGCCTTCGTGGCGATCCCGTCGCGGACCTTCTCGAAGACGCGTGGGACCCCGAGGATCATGTGCGGCCGGAAATCGGCGAAGCGCGGGAGGAGGGTGGCGGTGTCGTCCCAGAAGCCGACGGTCGCGTCACCCAGGTAGACGGTGTAGGTCACGGCGCGGGCGAGCACGTGGGCCAGCGGCAGGAACATCAGCGACTTCTTGCCAGCCTGCGCCATGGACCCGATGGGGTGATCGAGCAGCGCGTGGCACTCCGCCAGGAGGTTGCGGTGGGTGATCACGCAGCCCTTGGGCCGCCCGGTGGTGCCAGAGGTGTAGATGATCGACGCGGGGGCGTCCACCCGGAGGGTGTCCAGCGCGGCGTCGAGGGTGGCGGGCTCGACGGCCTCGCCGTCGGCCTCGAGGGTCTCCACGGCGCCGTCGTCGAGGTAGAGGATCCGGGTGCAGGTGTCCGGGACCGCGGTATCTCCGACGACGACGACGTGGTCGTCGTTCTCGGCCACGAGGACCTTGGCGGCGGAGTCTTCGAGGATCCATTCGAGCTGGCCCGCGGAGGACGAGGGGTAGATCGGCACGGTGATGGCTCCGGCGGTCCAGACCGCGAGGTCGACGAGGACCCATTCGAGGCGGGTGCCGGCCATGAGCGCCACCCGGTCCCCGGGCTCGACGCCGGAGGCGATGAGCCCGGCGGCGATCGCGTCGACCCGCTCGCGCAGCTCGGCGCTCGAGAGCCCCTGCCACTTCTCGCCGGTGTGGTACTCGAACGGGGTGGCCCGCGGGTTCGTGGTGGCCCGTCCCCGCGCCACCACCGGGATGAGGTCGGCCTCGGTGAAGGTTCGGGTGGACGGGACGGAGATCTCGCGCATGCCGGATGCGGCCTTTCGGACGACGAAGAAATGGAGCGCAGTCGATTATCGGCCCGCCGGTCGCCCGTGGCAATCGCGGCGGCGAATCCGGAGGACCCCCTCGTGCCGGGTTGCGATATCACGTAGACTACGCAATAGACAGACCTGTTCATTCTTCAGAACGGAACCCCCACATGGCGCAGATCTACTCCGACATCAGCGAGACCATCGGCAAGACCCCGCTGGTCCGCCTCAACTCCCTGACCGAGGGACTGCAGGCCACCGTCCTGGCAAAGCTCGAGTCCGCGAACCCGGCAGCCAGCGTCAAGGACCGCATCGGCGCGGCCATCATCGACGACGCGGTGGCGTCGGGCGGCCTCAAGCCCGGTGGCACGATCGTCGAGGGCACGTCCGGCAACACCGGTATCGCGCTGTCCATGGTCGCGGCGGCCCGCGGTTTCAAGGCCGTCATCGTCATGCCCGACACCATGTCGGTCGAGCGCCGCGCCGTGATGCGCGCCTACGGTGCCGAGCTCATCCTCACCCCGGGCTCCGAGGGGATGAAGGGCGCGGTGGCCAAGGCCGAGGAGATCGCCGCGACGCGTGAGAACGCCGTCCTGGCCCGCCAGTTCGCCAATCCCGCCAACGTGGACGTCCACCGCCGCACCACCGGACCCGAGATCTGGGAGGACACGGACGGCGACATCGACGTGTTCGTGGCCGGCATCGGCACCGGCGGCACCATCTCCGGCGCGGGCAACTACCTGCGCTCGCAGAAGTCGGACCTGCACATCGTCGCCGTCGAGCCCAAGGACTCGCCGCTGCTGACCGAGGGCAAGGCCGGACCGCACAAGATCCAGGGCCTGGGCGCCAACTTCGTGCCCGAGATCCTCGACCGGGAGATCTACGACGAGGTCATCGACGTCACCCTCGAGGACTCATTGGAGATCGCCAAGCGACTCGGCAAGGAGGAGGGCATCCTCGCCGGCATCTCCTCGGGAGCCAACGTGTGGGCCGCCCTCGAGATCGCCAAGCGTCCCGAGAACGCCGGTAAGACCATCGTCGTCATCGTGTGCGACTACGGCGAGCGCTACGTCTCGACCATGCTGTTCGAGGACTACCGCGACTGATGACGCCGACGTCCGATCGCCCGGTGGGGTTCTGGCGCACGCTGCGCGAGGACCTCGCCGCGGCGCGCGCCCATGACCCCGCCGCCCGGGGCGACGTCGAGAACGCCGTCGTCTATTCCGGCCTCCACGCCATCTGGTTCCACAGGCTCTCGCACCGGCTGTGGAACGCCGGCGGCGTCGGTCGCACCGCCGGGCGCGTCCTGTCCCAGTTCGCCCGGTTCCTCACGGGGATCGAGATCCACCCCGGCGCCACCATCGGGCGGCGGTTCTTCATCGACCACGGGATGGGCGTCGTCATCGGCGAGACCGCCGAGATCGGCGACGACTGCATGATCTACCACGGCGTGACCCTCGGCGGCGTCTCGCTCAAGCAGGTCAAGCGGCATCCGACGCTCGGGGACCGCGTGACGGTGGGTACCGGGGCCAAGATCCTGGGTCCCGTGGAGATCGGGGACGACTCGTCGGTGGGCGCCAACGCCGTCGTCGTCAAGAGCGCCCCCGCCAACTCGATCATCGTGGGTATCCCCGGTCAGGCCCGCCCGTCCGAGTCGAGCAAGGAGGAGCTGCGCGACGCGCAGTTCTACATCGACCCGGCCATCTACATCTAGCCGCGGCCCGCGCGGCGGGGCACCACCCGGCGGCGGCGCGCGAGGGAGGGCCGCGAGCCAGGCCTCGGCTAGGCTCTGCCACTGTGCGAGTGCTTCCCACCACCTACTGGCTGCGCGGACCACTGGCCCTACTGGCGCTGGGGTCGGTGGTCATGGTCCTGCGCGCACCCGACGAACGGACGCCGTGGTGGGGGATCACCCAGAGCTTCCTGGACGTTCACGTGTACCGGTGGGGCGCCGAGGCCGCCCGGTCCGGCACGCCCCTCTACGAGGGCCTGCTGTGGGCACCCAACGCCCGCTTCTTCGCGGAGATGCCGTTCACCTACCCGCCGTTCTCCGCGTTGCTCTTCCAGCCGCTGCCGCTGCTCTCCGAACCGCTCATGATGGCCGGCTGGACGGCCCTCACCCTGGGGCTGTTGTACCTGGTCATCCGGATGTCGTTCCGCGCGCTCGACTACGCCCCCGACACCGTCACCAGGCAGGTGTCCCTGTGCCTGGCCCTGATCAGCCTGTCGCTCGAGCCGGTGCGCACCACCGTCTGGCTGGGCCAGATCAACATCATCCTGCTGGTCCTCGTCCTCGCCGACCATCTCCTGTCCCGGATCGGGCCGGACCACCGCTTCTCCCGGTGGCGCCACATCGCCGGCATCGGCAGCGGACTCGCGGCGGGGATCAAACTGACGCCCGCGTTCTTCTGGGCGCACTGGGTCGTCACCGGGCGGTGGCGCCTCGCCCTGGCCTCCGTGGCCACCTTCCTCGCGACGGTGGCGGTCGGCTTCCTCGCGATCCCCTCGGACGCCGCCCGCTACTGGTCGGGCACGGTCTTCGAGTCGGGCCGCATCGCCCAGGACTCGGTGGTGTCCAACCAGTCGCTACGCGGGGTCCTCGCCCGGGTCCTCGGCGTCGACGCCGCTCCCACCGCCGCCTGGCTGGCATTGGCGGCGGTGGCCGCGGTGGTCGGGCTAGCGATGGCGGCCCTGCTGCACCGGGCCGGCCACCAACTCCTTGCGTTGACGCTGTCCGGGATGACGATGTCGGTGGTGTCGCCGTTCTCGTGGGGCCACCACTGGGTCTGGTTCGTGCCGCTGCTGGTCATCGCGGTGCACCACGCGATCGTCGGCCGTCGCTGGTATCTCTGGCTCCTGCCGCCGCTGCTCTGGGCCGCCACGGCCGCCTGGGTGCAGAGCTTCCCCAACCCCGACTTCCCCGACGACCGGTGGGTGGCGATCGGGTTGTTCATGCTCGGGGGCGACATCCCCCCGGTGGTCTTCGGGGTGATCACGAACATCTACCCGCTGCTCTGGCTGGTCACGGTGGTGCTGGCGGCGGTGCTGGTCCGACGCTCACGCTCGGACGGCGCTAGGCTGCGCGGATATGGGACGACGGACGACTCGTCACCGGGCGCAGCGGGTTCTGGCCGGGGGTGACGCACGGCGGGAGGTGACGACCCTCGCCGTCGAGGAGCCGCTCGAGATCCGGGTCGGCGGCCAGCCGTTCGTGGTCACGATGCGCACCCCGGGCGACGACATGGACCTCGCCGCCGGGCACCTGGTCTCCGAGGGGGCGGTCTGGCACCGCGATCACCTTCCCGAGATCTGCTATTGCACCACTGTCAGCGGTCGGGCCGAACAGGACTACAACACCCTCACGGTGACCCTCTCGCCGGACATCCCGGCACCCCGGTCCGCCCGGGCCACTACGATGAGCAGCGCCTGCGGGGTGTGCGGCGTGGACTCGATCGACGAGGTGCGGCGCTCGACCCACTTCCCGGCCGAGCCGGTGGAGGTCCTCGTCGACGCCGAGGTGCTGCTGACGCTGCCCGAGCGACTCCTCCGCCACCAGCGCCTGTTCGGCAAGACGGGTGGAGTCCACGCGGCGGGGCTGTTCTCCGGCACCGGCGAGCTGCTTTGCCTGCGCGAGGACGTGGGCAGGCACAACGCCGTGGACAAGGTCGTGGGCTGGGCGCTGCGCGAGGGCCGGTTGCCGCTGCGGGGAACCGTCCTCCAGGTGTCGGGCCGGGCGTCGTTCGAGCTTGTACAGAAGGCGTCGATGGCCGGTATCCCGGTGATGTCGGCGGTGAGCGCACCGTCCTCGCTCGCCGTGGACCTGGCGGAGGAGGCCGGGGTGACCCTCGTCGGGTTCAGCCGGGGCGACCGGGCGACGGTGTACGCCCATTCCGAGCGCATCCGGGACTGAGCGCGCCGCCCGCGGGCCCGCTGTGTCGGCCGGCCGGTGGTCGAGCATCGTCACCAGGGACCACCGTGCGTCGCGGGTCGCCGGCGGCCTCGGCGCGCTCGCCGTACGGCACGTACCCGCGGCCGGGTGCGACGACCAGCAGGACCAGCGCGGCTCCCGCGGCGACGAGCCCCAGCGCGAGCAGGGCGTCGGCGATGCCCGAGGCGAAGATCTCGGCCGCGGTGTCAACGATCGGCTGCGCCACGGGGCCGGCGACCTCGCCGAACTCCACCGCGCCGGCGAACGATCCGGCCACCGCCTCGCGGGCGGGCTCGGGGACGCCCGGCAGGACTGCGCCGATGTCGGCGGCGTACCGGCCGGCGAGGATGCTGCCGGAGATCGCGATGCCGATCGCGGCCCCCACCTCGCGCATGGCGTCGTTGACCGCCGCGGCCACGCCCTGCTCGTCGGCGGGGATGTCCGAGACGATCGCGGACGTCGCGGGCGCGGTTGACAGGCCCAGGCCGACACTGGCGGTGACCATCGGCCACAGGATGTCCCAGTAGCTCGAGTCGACGCCCAGCCGCGAGAGGAAGATCATCCCGGTGGCGATCGCGCCCACACCCACCACCGACACCGCCCGCAGTCCGACCCCCGCGATGAGCTTGGGCGAGAGCAGGGAGAACACCATGACGGGCACGACCATGGGCGCCAGCGACAGGGACGCCCCGATCGCGTCGTAGCCCTTGACCAGCTGCAGGTACTGCACGATGAGCAGGAAGAACCCGAAGATCGTGAGGAACTGCATCCCCACGGCCACCGAGCCGGCCGAGAAGCCGCGGCGCCGGAAGTAGCGCACGTCGAGGATCGGGTCGTCGGCTCGGAGTTCGACCAGCACGAAGGCGGCCAGGCTCACGGCGGAGGTGATGAGGGCGACGACGACGGGGACCTCCGAGAAGCTCGTGTGCGCTCCCTCGATGAGCCCGAACACCACCCCTCCGACGGCCAGTGCGGAGAACACGGCGCCAGCGACGTCCGGCCGACCACGCCGGGACGCGACGGACTCACCGATCGTGAACGCGGCCACCAGCACCACCAGGCCCAGGACCGCGTAGACGGCGAAGATCGACTTCCAGGACCACACCTGCAGCATGAGCCCGGAGCCGATCAGTCCGACGATCCCACCGATGCCGGCGAAGCCCGCCCAGGTACCGACGGCGGTCCCGCGGCGCTCGGGCGGGAAGCTCGCGGTCAGCAGCGAGAGCGTCGACGGCATGACGAACGCAGCGCCCACGCCGGCGACCGCCCGCAGGATGATGAGCCAGAGCGGCGAGTCGAGCCACAGAGGCAGCGCGGAGGACAGGGTGAACAGGGCCAGCCCCACGATGAGGGTGGCGCGGCGGCCGAAGCGGTCGCCCAGCGCGCCGGCGGTGAGCACGAGCGCGGCCAGCGCGAGCGTGTAGGCGTCGACGATCCACGTGAGCTCGGCCTGGGTGGCGCCGATGGCCACGGCGATGTCGGGCAGCGACGTGTACAGCGCGGACATGGTGGCCACGACCAGCGAGACCGCGACGACGTTGACGAACAGCAGCCAGCGGCGTCGTCCGGTGGACAGTTCCAGCACGGAGCCTCCCGGGGAGCGGTACGGAAAACGATACCGGCGGTATCGTTCGTCCCGCCACCGTAACGCACGACCCTCCCGGCGCGGCGGGCCACAATGGAGGTCATGCCCATCCCGACCGACCCCCGCCGTGCCCGATCACGGGGCAAGCTCCTCGACGCCGCGGCGGACCTCCTCGTCTCAGGCGGCGCGGCGGCGGTGACGGTCGAGGCGGTCACCCGGCTGTCCGGGGTCGCGCGGACCACGCTGTACCGCAACTTCCCGTCGACGGACTCGCTCATCGCGGCCGCGTTCCGCCGATTGCTGCCCGCCCCGGAGCCGCCGCCGCCGGACCTCCCGCTGCGCGAGCAGCTGCTGCACCTGTGCGCGTCGATGACCCGCCTCATCCAGGACGCGCCCCTGCAGCAGTCGATGCTGGGATGGCTGGCGATGGGCCGCGGCGCCTCGGAGGACGACGAGGTCGGCCAGCTCCGACGCGGGGTCGTGGACTCCTACACGGCGCCGCTGCACGCGGCGCTCTCCGCCGCGGAGGCCGACGGCACCCTCGTCCCCGGCGACCGTGACCTCGCGGTGGCGCAGCTCGCCGGACCGGTGGTGCTGGCGCGGATGATCGGCCTGCGCGCGTTCACCCCGGCCGACGTCGAGCGGCTGGTCGACGACTTCCTCCGCGGCCGACTGGCGGACCGGGCGTGACCTCCGTCGGAGCGATCGTGCTGGCCGGCGGGCGCGCGAGCCGCCTCGGCGGCGTGGACAAGGCCCGGGTCGCCGTGGCGGGGCGGCCGATGATCGAGAGTGTCGTCGGCGCCGCCCGGGCCGTGGCCGGGTCCGTCATCACCGTGGGCCCCGGTGGTGACACCCGTGAGGACCCGCCCCACTCCGGGCCGGTCGCCGCGATCACCGCGGGGCTGGCGGGACTGCCGGGGACGGTGGAGCTCGTCGTCGTCGTCGCCTGTGACCTCCCCGATCTCGACGCCGCCACCCTCCGCGCCCTCCTCGCCGCGCTGCGCCGCCCCGCCGCCTCGACCACCGGCGCGGGCGAGGTC
>NZ_KV824011.1:0-5640 GCF_001815995.1 Dietzia sp. HMSC21D01
TGGCCGCGGCGTGCGCGCCCGCGCTGTGGTGGCTCGACACCGTCGCCGGCGTCGCTGCCGGCCTGCCCGGCTCGCCGACGGTCACGCCCGCGTGAGCAGCTCCTGCTCGCGGACGAGATCCAGGGACAGCGTCCGGTACCCCTGCTCCTCGAAGAACACGGTGAGGCGGTCGTCGTCGACACTCATGACGATCCCCGACCCCCACTCCCGGTGGACCACCGCGGACTGGAGAGGAAAGTCCGCCGCATCATGAGTGATGTCCACGGCCGTTCCGGCGTCGCAGGTGTCGCAGTTCCCGCAGGGATCGGCGAGCTCGTCACCGAAGTATCCGAGCAGGAACTGGCGTCGACACCCGTCGGTCTCCGCGTACCCGCGCATCATCTCGATCCGGGAGCGATCGATTCTCTCGAGCGTCTCGGACATCTCCTCCGCGCGGCGCACCGCTTCCTTGGGACGCACGTCCTCGACGAGCTCGAGCCCCTTCCTGCCGGAGGAGAGCAGGCCGGCCGCCTCGAGCAGGTTGACCGCGCCCGTGACACGCTTCCCGCCCGCGTCGACGGCCTTCTTCAGCTTGCTCAGTCGCACCGGCCCGTCCGCTCGGCGCAGGTGACGGACGACGGCTCGGATCACCTCCTCGTCCGCGCTGTGAGACGAGAAGAAGCTGCGGAGGCCGAGGTCCTCGCTGCGGTAGTGCAGTTCGATGGTGGCCGGCTCGCCGTCGCGTCCGGCGCGCCCGGCCTCCTGGTAATAGGTGTCAAGCGAGTCGGGGATGTCGGCGTGGAGGACGAACCGTACGTCCTCCTTGTCGATGCCCATCCCGAACGCGTTCGTCGCCACCACCACGTCGAGGTGACCGTCGAGGAAGGCGCCCAGCGTCTCCTCGCGCTCCGCCGCCTTCTGCCCGGCGTGATAGGCGCGGACCCTCAACGGACGGTCCGCGGCGGCCGAGCGCTCGGCGATGCGAGCCGCGTAGTCCTCGGTGGCCTTGCGGGTCGCGGTGTAGACCAGCCCGGGACCGACCAGTTCGACGGCCCGCTCCACGACCGCGTCCTTCTTGTCGTCGTCCTCCACGTGGCGCCGCACGGCGAGGTGCAACTCCGACCGGTCGAAGCCGCCGGCGAGCACGAGCGCGTCGGACATGGCCAAGCGGTCGAGGATCTCCTCCCGCACCGGTGTCGAGGCGGTCGCGGTGAGCGCGATGACGGTCGGTGACCCCATCCGGTGACGTGCGGTGTCGAGGCGGAGGTAGTCGGGACGGAAGTCGTGCCCCCAGGCGGACACGCAGTGCGCCTCGTCCACGACGAGGAAGCTCGGGCCCGCCTGGCGGAGGCGGTCGAGGACTTCGGCCTTGGCCAACTGCTCGGGGGTGAGGAAGACGAAGTCGACGCGCCCGGCGACGACGTCGTCCCACGCCTCGGCCTGTGCCCGCGCGCCCATCGAGGAGTTGATCGCCAGCGATCGGGTGGGGGCGTCGCCGGCGAGCTCGTTGAGCCCCTCGCACTGGTCGGTCTGCAACGCGATGAGTGGGGAGACGACGATGCACAGCCCCTCCGACATGATCCCGGCGAGCTGGTAGATCGCCGACTTACCGTAACCGGTGGGCAGGACGGCCAGCACGTCGCGACCGCTCACCGCCGCCCGGATCGCCTCGGCCTGCGGCGGCCTCAGTTCGTCCCATCCGAAGACGCGGTTCGCCACCTCGAGGGGATCGGTGGCCTCGGCTTGCGTCGTCGTCACGTGTGCGTCCTCTCCGTCGCGGTCGGGCGGCCCGCGGTGGGACGGTCCCGGACCCCCGAGGGTAAGCGCATGCCGGAAATCGGCCACCGCGCGCGTCTTCCGTGGACCGGTCGCGCACATTCCGCGGGTACCCCTACAGTCAACTCATGGAGATGCGCATAACGCTCCGGGTCGACGGCGCGCAGCAGGACATCACCGTGGATACGCGGACCACACTGCTGGACGCGCTGCGTGAGCGGCTCGGCAACTATTCGCCCAAGAAGGGGTGCGACCACGGCCAATGTGGCTCGTGCACCGTGCTGGTCGACGACCGGCGGGTCACCTCGTGCCTGTCCCTGGCGGTTGCACAGGACGGACGGGACGTCGTGACGGCGGCCGGGTTGTCCGGGGACGGGCTCCATCCGGTCCAGCAGGCGTTCATCGACACCGACGCGTTCCAGTGCGGGTACTGCACACCCGGGCAGGTGTGCAGCGTCGTGGGGATGCTCGACGAGGCCGCGCAGGGCGCGCCGAGCCATGTCATGGAGGACCTCGGCGCCGAGGTCGAGCTGACCGACGAGGAGGTCCGGGAACGGATGAGCGGCAACCTGTGTCGGTGCGCGGCGTACCCGAACATCGTCGCCGCGATCCGGCAGGTCCGGGACTCCGCGTCGGCCGACCGGGACGGGGTCCGGCGATGAGACCGTTCCGCTACGAGCGCCCGGAGGACACCGACGCGGCCGTCGCTCTGCTGAGCGAGCATGACGGTGCGAGACCGCTGGCCGGTGGCACCAACCTGGTCGACCTGATGAAGCTCGGGGTGGCGACCCCCGACGTCATCGTGGACGTGTCCCGGCTGCCGCTGGACACCGTCGACCCGCTGGACGGGGGCGGGGTGCGGATCGGCACCAACGTGCGCAACGCCGACCTGGCCGGGCACCCGGTCATCCGCAGGGACTACCCGGTGCTGAGCCGGGCGCTGCTCTCGGCGGCCTCGCCGCAGCTGCGTAACCTGGCCACGACCGGCGGCAATCTCCTCCAACGCACCCGCTGTGTCTACTTCCAGGATGTCACCACACCGTGCAACAAGCGTGAGCCCGGCAGTGGGTGCTCCGCGATCGGTGGGTACACCCGATACCATGCCGTGTTCGGTCACTCGGACGATTGCATCGCCACCCACCCCTCCGACATGGCCGTCGCGCTGGCCGTGCTCGACGCGACGGTGGTGGCCCTCGGGCCCGGCGGGGAGCGCCGGATACCGGCGGCCGACTTCCACCGCCTGCCGGGGGACCGGCCGCATCTCGACACGGTCCTCGAGCGAGACGAACTGGTGGTCGCGGTGGAGCTACCGCCGCCGTTGACCGGCGCCGTCTCGACCTACCGGAAGGTCCGCGACCGGGCGTCGTTCGCGTTCGCGCTCGTCTCCGTCGCCGCGCACCTGGAGATCGACGACGACGAGGTGATCACCGGCGTCCGGATCGCGTGCGGCGGGGTGGCGCACAAGCCGTGGCGGGCGGCCAGGGCCGAGGAGCTGCTCGTCGGGCGCGCCGTCTCGACCTCCGCGTTCGCCGAGGCGGCGGACGCCGAACTCGCGGACGCGACGCCCGTAGAGGGCGCCGAACTCAGGGTCCCGCTGCTACGGCGGACCATCATCGCCGTCCTGCGCGACCTTGCCGCGGAGGCCGCGGGCAGGCGCGCGGGCGTCACCGGAGAGGAGGGTCCGCGATGAGCGCCATCGGCACCTCGACCCCGCGGCTCGACGGGCCCGCGAAGGTCACCGGGACCGCGCAGTACGCCTTCGAGCACACCGGGCCCGGCGAGCCCGTGTTCCTCCACCCGGTCACCTCCACCATCGCGCGCGGCTCCGTCACCTCGATGGACACCTCCGAGGCCGAGTCGCAGCCCGGGGTGCTCGCCGTCCTCACGCCGTGGAACGCGCCGCGGCTGGCCGACACCTCCGAGCGCGAGTACGTGATCTGCCAGGACACCGACGTGCTCTACCGCGGCCAGCCGATCGGTCTCGTCCTGGCCGAGACGGCGGAGGCGGCCCGGTGGGCGCAGTCGCTGGTGCGGGTGGAGTACGACCAGCAGCCCCACGACGTCGGCTTCCGCACCGACCACCCGGACGTCTACGAGCCCGAGGTGGTCAACGGCGGCTACGAGCCCGCGTCCTCGACCGGCGAGATGGGGCCGTCGCTCGCCCGCGCGCAGACGCATGGCCACGTGGTGGATCAGAGCTACTCCACGCCGGAGGAGCACAACAACCCGATGGAGCCGCACGCCGTCTCGGCGCACTGGGACCCCGACGGCCCGTTGCTGACCATGTACGACTCCACACAGTCCCCGCACGGCGTGGCCTCCACGCTCGCGCCCGTCCTCGGGCTGGAGACCGAGCAGATCCGGGTGATCGCCCCACACGTCGGCGGCGGGTTCGGTTCCAAGGGCGCGCCGCACGCCCACGACGTGCTGGTGGCGTTGGGGGCCATGCACCTGCCGGGTCGGCTCATCAAGTACGCGGTGACCCGGCAGCAGATGTTCGTCTTCGTGGGCTACCGCCCGCGGACGGTCTCGCGGATCCGGCTGGCCTCCGACGCGGACGGGCGCCTCACCGCGATCGGTCACGAGGCGTGGTCGCAGAGTTCGCGGGTCAAGGAGTTCGTCGAGCAGGCCGCCGTGCCGTCGCGTTCGATGTACGCCGCGCCCAACCGGCGGACCTTCCATCACGCCGTCCCTCTGGACGTGCCGGCCCCGTACTGGATGCGGGCGCCGGGCGAGGCTCCGGGGGCGTTCGCCGCCGAGGTCGCGATGGACGAGCTGGCCGAGGCATGCGGGCTGGACCCGATCGAGTTGCGGGTGAGCAACGACCCGGAGACGGACCCCGAGTCCGGGAGGCCGTGGTCCTCGCGGCGTCTGGTGGACTGCCTGCGCGAGGGCGCTGATCGCTTCGGGTGGTCCGAGCGGCCCGCGACTCCGGCGTCCCGCCGGGACGGTCGCTGGATGGTCGGCTACGGCGTCGCCAGCGCCGCGTACCCGCACATGGTGCAGTCCGGGTCGCAGGCCACGATCCGTGCCGAGGGCGGTGGCCGCTACCGCGTGCAGGTCGGCGCCGTGGACATCGGCACCGGCACGTGGACCGCGCTCACCCTGGTCGCCGCGGACGCCCTCGGGGTTCCCGCCGAGGCCATCTCCCTGGAGATCGGCGACACCGCCCTGCCGTACGCCACGGTCGCCGGTGGCTCGTCCGGCATCTCGTCGTGGGGCTCGGCCATCTTCGCCGCGGCCGGGCGGTTCCGGACGAGGTACGGCGACGACCCGCCGGCGGGTGCGGAGACCACCGCCGCCGCCGGCGACAACCCCGAGCTCGAGCGCTATCGCGCGATCTCGTTCGGCGCCCACTTCGTAGAGGCTCGCGTGGACGCCGACACCGGCGAGATCCGGGTGCCGCGGATGCTCGGCGTGTTCTCGATCGGCCGGGTCGTCAATCCCCGTACCGTGCGGTCGCAGTTCATCGGCGGCATGACCTTCGGGCTGTCCATGGCGCTGCACGAGCAGAGCGTCCGCGACACCCGGTTCGGCCACGTCGTCACCCAGAACCTCGCGGACTACCACGTACCCACCCATGCCGACGCCACCGACATCGACGCGGTCTGGCTGGACGAGGTCGACGAGTTCGCGACCCCGATGGGCACGCGCGGGGCGGGGGAGATCGGCAACGTCGGCAGCGCGGCCGCCGTGGTCAACGCGATCCATAACGCCACCGGTGCACGCATCCGCGACCTCCCCGTCCACGCCGACGCGCTCCTGGAGCACCTGCCTGTCGATCAGTAGGCGCCGCGGCGGCCGCCGGCCCGGGGGATGACCGGGCGCGGCGGCCGCGGTGGTCGCCGGTCGCGGACGCCAGATCCTCCGGCCGGTCGACGTCGC
>NZ_KV824012.1:0-3842 GCF_001815995.1 Dietzia sp. HMSC21D01
GGGAGCGACTGCCGGCTGACGCACCGACGCGCGCCGCCCAGGGGGTGAGGCGACGCGCGTCGGGGGAGGAGCCGATCACCGAGAAGGCGGGGGCGCCGTCCCGCGGGGTCGACCGGCTCCGGTCTGTGGGGGCTGTGGGAGATCAGGAGTCGTGGATGATCACGCCGCGCATGATCTTCCCGTCCTGCAGATCCTGGTAACCCTGGTTTACCTGGTCGAGCGTGTACGTGGTGGTGATGAGCTCGTCGAGCTTCAGCTTGCCCTCGTCGTACAGCCGCAGCAGCTTGACGATGTCGTACTGGGGGTTGGCGGAACCGAAGAGCGTGCCCTTGATGGTCTTGCCGAACAGGGCCATCATCGTGCCGTTGACCTGCACCGTCTTGTCGGTCATGCTCCCCATGCCGGTGATCACCACGGTGCCGCCCTTGCCGACCACGTCGAAGGCGCTGGAGACGACCTCCTCCTCGAGCGTGCCCACGAGGATCAGCGCCTGATCGGCCATCTGGCCCCAGGTGAGCTTCTCGACCTCGGCGTGCGCCTCGGCCGCACTGGCGAACGCGTGGGTCGCGCCGAACTTCAGCGCCTCATCGCGCTTGAACTGCACCGGATCCACCACCACGACGTGGCGGGCGCCCGAGTGGACGGCGCCCTGGACGGCGTTGATGCCCAGGCCGCCGATGCCGTAGATCACCACGGTGTCGCCCTGACGGACGCCGCCGGCGTAGACAGAAGTGCCCCACCCGGAGGGCACGCCGCAGCCCACGAGCACGGCCTTGTCCAGCGGCAGCCAGTCGTCGACCTTGACCACCGAGTGCTGCGAGATGACCGAGCGTTCGGAGAAGGTGCCGAGCATGCACATGGCGCCGAAGTCCTGGCCTCCCGAGTGGAAGCGGAACGTGCCGTCCGGCATGTGGCCGTCGAGGATCGTGGCGCCCATGTCGCACAGGCTCTGTCGGCCGGTCGAACAGTAGCGGCAGATTCCGCAGTTGGGGATGAACGAGCACACCACGTGGTCGCCGGGCTTGACCTTGGTGACGCCCTCGCCGACGGCCTCGATCACCCCGGCGCCCTCGTGCCCGCCCACGATCGGGAAGCGGGGCGGCAGGGAGCCGTCGGACAGGTGCAGGTCCGAGTGGCACAGGCCGGCGGCCGTGTACTTGATGAGCACCTCGCCGGGGCCGGGTTCGTCCAGGTCGAGCTCGATGATCTCGAACGGCTGGTTGGTGTCGAACAGTACGGCTGCCTTGGTCTTCACGGCGGTGGTCCTTTCGGCTGGCGGGTGTGGGAAGAGAGGAAGGAGGAAGGGAAGAAGGGGGAGCAGGGGGACTCCGGCGTCCCCGGAAGTGGTCACGGGGACGCCGGGTCCCGGTCCGGGAGGCCGACGGCGTCGGGCCGGTCGGGTCAGAGCTGGATGTTGACCGAGCGGGTCTGCGTGTACAGGTCCAGGGCGCCGGCGCCGAGCTCACGGCCCCAGCCGGACTGCTTGAACCCGCCGAACGGCATGGCGGTGTCGAAGCCGTTGTACTGGTTGACCCACACGGATCCGGCCTGGAGTCGGCTGGCGACGTGGTGCGCCTTGGACAGGTCCTTGGTCCAGATGCCGGCGGCGAGGCCGTACATCGAGTCGTTGGCCTGGCGGACCGCGTCGTCGACGTCGGAGAACCGCAGGGCCGAGACGACGGGGCCGAAGATCTCCTCGCGCACCACGCGGTCCTCGGGCTTGACGTCGACGAACACCGTGGGCTGGATGAAGAAGCCGGTGTCGCCGTGGCGGGCACCGCCGGTGAGGGCGCGACCGCCGTCCTCGATGCCGGCGCGCAGGTAGTAGGAGACCTTGTCGAACTGGTCCTGGTCCACGACGGGCCCGAGCACCGTGTCGGGGTCGAGCCCATGGCCGATGGTGGCCTGCGAGGCGGCGTCGGCGACGGCCTGGGTGAACTCCTCGTAGATCGAGTCCTCGACGTACAGGCGGGTACCGGCGGTGCACGCCTGGCCGTGGTTGAACATCCACGCGGCGACCGAGCCGGCGACCGCGGCGTCCCAGTCGCAGTCGGCGAACACGATGTTGGCGCTCTTGCCGCCCAGCTCCAGCGACACCTTCTTGAGGTTGCCCTTGGCGGCGTCCACGATGAGCTTGCCCACCTCGGTGGAGCCGGTGAAGGCGACCTTGTCCACGTCGTCGTGGGCGGAGATCGCGGCGCCGGCGTCGCCGAACCCGGTGATGATGTTGACCACGCCGTCGGGCACGCCGGCCTCTTGGCAGATCTCCCCGAGCAGGAGGGCCGTGAGCGGGGTCTGCTCGGCGGGCTTGAGGACGAGGGTGTTGCCGGTGGCCAGGGCGGGGCCGAGCTTCCACGCGGCCATGAGCAGCGGGAAGTTCCACGGGATGATCTGCCCGCACACGCCCACGGGCACGCGCTGGGTGTAGGCGTGGAACTGCTTGTCGCCGGCGAACGGCATGGACACGTTGACCGTGGAGCCCTCGATTTTGGTGGCCCAGCCGGCGTAGTAGCGGAAGACGTCGGCGGCCCACGCCACATCGACCGCGGTGGCGATCGCGACGGACTTGCCGTTGTCCAGCGCCTCGATCTGCCCGAACAACTCGGCCTTGGCGTCCAGCAGGTCGCCGATGCGCCACAGGATCTGCTCGCGCTCGCGCGGCTTCATGGTGGCCCAGGCGCCGTCGTCGAACGTGCGGCGGGCGGCGGCCACCGCGCGGTCCACATCCTCGGGCCCGCCGTGGGCGACCTGGGTTATCTCATTGCCGGTGGCGGGGTCGTAGGTGCCAAAGGTGCGACCGTCGGCGGCGTCGACCCACTGGCCACCGATGAGCAGGCGATGCGGGCGGGCCAGGAAGTCGCGGGCCTCGGCGCCCAGGCGCTCGTCGACGTGTGCGCTGGTGCCGGTGCCGGTGCTTGTGTCGCGGGAGAGTGTGCCGGTCATGTTTACCTCCGAAGATCCGACCGCCTCGGTTGTGAGGCCGATCACAACTCATCCTGCGGGTGCGTCCCCCCTCCGGAGTGTTCAATTTCTGGACACGCGAGTGGACACGGTGGATGACGGCGGGCGCCGTGTGCGCGTCAGGACAGCCCGAACTCCCGCATCCGGGCGTACAGCGTGGTCCGGCTGATCCCCAACCGGCGGGCGGCCCGCGAGCGCACCCCGCCGCACTCGCTGAGCGCGGCGACGATCGCGTCGTACTCCCCCCGGGCCAGCTCCCCGGGCCGCGGCGGGCGCGCCGAGCGTGACCGCGACGGCAGCGCGTCCACGTCGAGGGTCACGGCGCACTTCTGCTCGAGCCGGGTCAGGCAGTCGCCGAGGACCGCGCGCAGGGTCACCAGGCCGTTGGGCAGGTCGAGCACGCAGGCCGCCTCCACGAACCGCGCCGTCACCGTGGGTGGCCGCATACCGCGCCGCGCGGCCAGGTCGGCGACCATGCGGCGGACGATCTCCTCGCCCTCGGTGCCGCGCTCGTGGAGGGGGCGGACCTCTGTCCGCCGGTCGCACAGGTCGAGTATCGCCGTCACCGCGGGGCGCGGGTCGTCGCGACTGGTGACGACGACGAGGTGCTCTCCAGCCGATTCCATGCGCGCGGCCAACCGGCGCAGATCGGCGTCGTCCAACAGGTCGATGTCGTCCAGGATCACCGGCCCGGAAAGTTCACGGAGTGCGGGCGCGACCATCTCCCGCCATGCCGTCGCGGCGTCGTCCGCCTCGGCGAGCCGGAGATGGCGGGCCCCGGGGCCGGCGATCGCCCTCGCCGTCGTCGACCTCCCCGATCCCGACGGCCCCCGGACGGCGTGCCTCCGCACCACCGTCGCGGGGGCGGCGACGACGATCCG
>NZ_KV824013.1:0-5923 GCF_001815995.1 Dietzia sp. HMSC21D01
GACCGCGTGGCGCCGCTCCAGGGCGCCGGCCAGCGCGGCGCGGGCGAGGTCGGTGCGGATGTGCAGCCGGTCCAGCCGGTGGGCGGTGAGGTAGGCGCCGAGCAGGGCAGCGGCCAGGGCCGCGACGAGAACGACGACGACGACGAGGACGATCAGCTCAACGGACACGGAGCGTCTCCCCCGGCGCGCGGATCGTCTCGTACACGCGGATCACCCGGTCCGCCACGACGGGCCAGTCGTACTCCCGGACGGCCTCGCTGCCACTGGTGCACAGCTCGGCCCGGCGGGCGGGGTCGGTCAGGACAGCCTTGAGGGCGCCGGCGAGGGCGTCGGCGTCCCCGACCGCCGCGAGTTCTCCGCACTCCCCGTCGCGCAGGACCCGGCGGAACGCGTCGAGGTCCGAGGCGACGACCGCGGTGCCGGCGGCCATGGCCTCCACGAGGACGATGCCGAAGCTCTCGCCGCCGGTGTTGGGGGCGCAGTAGACGTCGGCGGCGGCCAGGACGGCGGCCTTGCGGGCGTCGTCGACGCGGCCGAGGAACTCCACGTCCAGACCGGCGGGCAGCCGTGCCCGCAGGGCGTGCTCGTCGCCGTCGCCCATGATCCGCAGGCGCAGGTCCGGCACCTCGCGCAGGACGGCCGGCAGCGCGGCGGCGAGGACCCCCATCCCCTTCCGGGGCTCGTCGTAACGGCCGAGGAACGTCACGGTCGGGGCGTCGGTCGGCTCCCCTGAGGTGTCGACGTCGCTGAAGGCGCCCACGTCGACACCGTTGGGGATCTCCACGGCGTCGGAGCCCAGGGCCTCCATCTGCCAGCGGCGGGCCAGGCTCGACACGGCGATGCGGCCACGGATCTTCTCGAGCAGCGGCGCCAGGACGCCGTCCGCGGCGTCGAGGATCATCGACCCGGTGGTGGAGGTGTGGAAGGTCGCCGTGATGGGGCCCGAACACATCGCGAGAGCGAACATGCCGACCCCGGGGGCGTTGGGTTCGTGGATGTGCAGCACGTCGAGGGGCTGTTCGCGGAGCCAGTGCCGGGTCGCTCGCCAGGTCGCGGGCCCGAAGCTGAGCCGGGCGACGGACCCGTTGTACGGGATCGGGACGCCCGGCCCGGTCAGCGTCATACCGGAGACCGGGGCACTGCCGGGGCTGCCCGGCGCGAGGACGCGGACGGTGTGCCCGCGACGGCGGAGCTCCTCCGTGAGGTCCACGACGTGGGCCTGTACTCCGCCGGGGGCGTCGAAGGAGTAGGGGCAGATCATGCCGATACGCACGGCCGGATCAGCCCTCGATCCGCTCTCGCCGCTCGGCCGACAGGTCGTCGAGCCACAGGGGCTGCAGCATGTGCCAGTCCGCGGGGTGGCGGGCGATGCCCTCGGCGAACAGATCGGCCATCGCCTGGACGGCGGGCTCGACTCCCCCGGAGACGTCTATCGGCGGGGTGACCCGCACGCGCATCGTGTCGGGGCCGTCGTACCAGAACTGGGCCACGAGGAACGGTGCGCCGGTCTCCACCGCGAGCCTGGCGGCCCCGGCGGGCATGCGGGTGGTCTCGCCGAAGAACGTCACGGGCACACCGGTCCGGCGCAGGTCCCGCTCCCCCGGCAGAGCGACGATGCCGCCTCCGGCGAGGTAGTCCCGCAGCGCGTCGAGCGGTGGGGTGGGTCCGCCCGTATGTGGGTAGATGGTGAACCCCAGACTCTCGCGATAGTCCAGGAAGCGCTGGTAGAGCGACTCCGGCTTGAGGCGTTCCGCGACCGTGGCGAACCCGCCGTACCGCCGCGCGAGCCAGGTGCCACCGAGGTCCCAGTTGGCCGAGTGGGGTAGCGCCACCACGACGCCACGCCCCTGCGCGAGAGCCGCGTCCAGGTGCTCGATCCCGTCGATGGTGCGGTCCATCTCGCGGGCGACGGCCTCGCGGTCCATGGACGGCAGGCGGAACGCCTCCCGCCAGTACCGGGCGTAGGACCGGAAGGAGTCGCGGATGAGCTCGTCGGGGACCTCCGCCGGGGCGACGCCGAGGACCCGGGCGAGATTCCTGCGCAGCTGGGAATCGGGGCCCTGCCGACGGGCGGCGATGTCGGCGCCCGTGCGGAAGAGCGCCCGCGCCAGGCCTTCGGGGAGGGCCCGGACCACGGCCCACCCGGCCGCGTAGCCCAGGTCGGACAGGCGCTCGGGCACGTCGCTCATCGGTCTCCCGGCCCCGTGGCCGGTGCGGTGGCGACGTCCTCGTGGGCCACGCGCCGGAGGTAGTCGGTGCGCCCGCCCCACACCCGCTGGACGACCGTGACGAGGCTGCCCACCGCGACGGCGGTGAGCCCGACCTCGAGGGCCCACGGGACACCCAGTCCCTCGAGCCCGGCGCCGAGCAGGATGAGCACCAGCCGGTCCGCGCGCTCCATGAGCCCGCCGGGGGTACGCAGGCCGCCGGCGTCCGCGCGGGCCTTGGAGTAGGACACCACCTGTGACAGCACCAGGCAGGCCAGGAGCATGACGAGGGCGTAGCGGTTGTCGGGCTCGGCGTGGACGAGCCACCACAGCAGGGAGGACAGGATCACGCCGTCCGCGACCCGGTCGGACACCGCGTCGACCAGGGCGCCGTAGGGCGATCCGCCGCCGCCGGCACGCGCGACGGCGCCGTCGACCAGGTCGAGCAGGGTGCACAACGCGATGACGATCGCGCCCGCGACGAGCAGTCCGTTGCCGAACAGGGCGACGGCCGCGGCGCTGGTCAGCACGAGCCCCGTCAGGGTGATGCCGTTGGCCGTGACGCCCGCCCGGACGAGGAGCGTCGCGAACGGGTGCGTCACCCGGGTGACCCCCGACCTTCCGTACTCGCTGAGCATTCGTCCCCCCGCTTACCTAGAAGGTGTGGTCGACCCGGGCACGGTAGCCGGGGACCCCGTGGTGGACCACGCCTCGGCGAGCAGCTGCCGTGTCTGACGGAGGAGCTGCGGCAGTACCTTGGTGCCGCTGGTCACCGTAATGAAGTTGGCGTCCCCGATCCAGCGTGGGACGACGTGTTGGTGCAGATGGTCGGACAGCGACCCGCCGGCCGCGCCGCCGAGGTTAAGCCCGACGTTGAACGAATCGGGTGCCGAGACCGCCTTGACGACCCGGATCAGGTGCTGCGTATAGGACATCAGCTCACGGGACTCGTCGTCGTCCAGGTCCTCCAGGTTCGCCACCTTGCGGTACGGCACCACCATGGCGTGACCCGGGTTGTACGGGAAGAGGTTGAGTACGACGTAGACATGGTCGCCCCGGGCGACCACCAGCCCGTCCTCGTCGCTCATCCGGGGGATGTCGAGGAACGGCTCCCCCGTCATCCCCTCGGCGGGTTCCGGGCGGGTCTCCGCGATGTAGGACATCCGGTAGGGCGCCCACAGCAGCTGGAGACGGTCCTCGCCCACGCCGAACTGGCGGTATTCCTCGGTCGGCACCGAGTCCCCGGACGTCACACGCGCTCCGCGGTGGGCACGTCGTTGCGGCGCGAGTTGATCCAGTAGGCGATCTTGTCCATGGCGGCGTTGCGCGAGACACCGTTGAGCTGGGTGCCGTCGGGGAACCGGAAGCTCACGGCGCCGGCCTCCACGTCGCGGTCGCCGGCCAGCAGCATGAACGGGACCTTGCCGGTGGTGTGGTTGCGGATCTTCTTCTGCATCCGCTCGTCGGACGTGTCGAGCTCGGCTCGGATGCCCCTGCCGCGCAGTTCGTCGATCACGTCCTCGAGGTGCTTCTCGTGCGCCTCCGCGACGGGGATGCCCACCACCTGCACGGGCGCGAGCCACGCGGGGAACAGGCCTGCGTAGTGCTCGAGGAGCACGGCGAAGAACCGCTCGATCGAGCCGAAGAGCGCGCGGTGGATCATGACGGGGCGCTTCTTGGTCCCGTCGGCGGCGTTGTAGGTCAGATCGAACAGCTCGGGCAGGTTGAAGTCGAGCTGCACGGTCGACATCTGCCAGGTGCGGCCGATCGCGTCACGTGCCTGCACGGAGATCTTGGGACCGTAGAAGGCGGCCCCGCCCGGGTCCGGCACGAGTTCGAGCCCGGAATTCGTCGCCACGCGGCGCAGGGTCTCGGTGGCCCGCTCCCACAGTTCGTCGCCGCCGACGTACTTCTCCGGGTCCTTGGTGGACAGTTCCAGATAGAAGTCGTCGAGACCGTAGTCACGCAGGAGGGAGATGATGAACGAGAGCACGGAGGCGATCTCGCCCTCCATCTGCTCCTCGGTGCAGTAGATGTGCGCATCGTCCTGGGTGAAGCCGCGGGCGCGGGTGAGCCCGTGGATCACGCCCGACTTCTCGTACCGGTAGACGGTGCCGAACTCGAACATCCGCAGTGGCAGCTCACGGTACGAGCGACCGCGGGAGTCGAATACGAGGTTGTGCATCGGGCAGTTCATGGGCTTGACGTAGTAGTCCTGCCCCGGCTTGGTCTCGTTGCCGTCCGCGTCGTGTTCGGCGTCGAGCACCATCGGGGGGAACATACCCTCCGAGTACCAGCTCAGGTGCTGCGACTTGCGGAACAGATCCCCCTTGGTCACGTGTGGGGTGTTGACCAGCGAATAGCCGGCGGCCAGGTGGCGCCTGAGGGAGTGCTGCTCCATCTCGTTGCGGATGATTCCGCCGCGCGGGTGGAACACCGGGAAACCGGAACCGATCTCGTCGGGGAAGCTGAACAGGTCGAGCTCGGTGCCGAGCCGCCGGTGGTCGCGCTTCTCCGCCTCGGCCAGTCGGTCGAGGTAGGCGTCCATGGCCTCGGTGCTCTCCCACGCGGTGCCGTAGATGCGCTGGAGGCCGGCGTTGCTCTGGTCGCCCCGCCAGTAGGCGGCCGATGAGCGGGTGAGCGTGAACGCGGGGATGAACTTGGTGGTCGGGGTGTGGGGCCCGCGGCACAGGTCGGACCAGATGACCTCACCGGTCCGGGGGTTGAGGTTGTCGTACGCGGTGAGTGCGCCCGCGCCCACCTCCATGATCTCGGAGTCCTCGAGCGCCTCGGCGCCGCTCTCGTCGCCGGCGTCCGCTCGACCCTTGTCCTCGATGAGCTCGAGCTTGTACGGCTCGCCGGCCAGCTCGGCCCGGGCCTCGTCGAGCGAGGCGTACTCGCGGCGCGAGAAGCGCTGACCGGCCTTGATGATCTTCTTCATCCGCTTCTCGAGGTCCTTGAGGTCCTCGGGGGTGAAGGGCTCGGCGACGTCGAAGTCGTAGTAGAAGCCGTTCTCGATCGGCGGCCCGATGCCGAGCTTGGCCTCGGGGAACTTGTCCTGCACGGCCTGGGCGAGCACGTGCGCACACGAGTGTCGGATCACCGACCGGCCGTCCTCGGTGTCGGCGCGGACGAGCTCGACCTCGGTGTCCGCCTCCGGCGCCCACGACAGATCCCGAAGGGTGCCCTCCGGGTCGCGCACCACGACGATGGTCTCCGGCCCGCTGCGCGACTGGAGCTCGCGCTCGGCGAGGATCTTGCCCGCCGGCTCACCGGCCGGGATGACGGTGGTCACGGTGGCCGCACCCGTCGCGTCGACATCGGCTTGAGGCATGCGGTTCTCGGACACGGGGGACGATCTCCTCGGCAGTGGACGTCGGGCGGCGACGGGCCGCCCGGGCTGACACCGCGGTCCGAACGTGGGACCGGGCCGGTCCATGCTACCCGGGCCTCCTCGGAATCCCGGACCTCGCCGGGGCGTTGCACCCGGGTATGCGCATCGACATCTGGTCCGACGTCATCTGTCCGTTCTGCTGGATCGGCAAACGGCACCTGGAGGCGGCGTTGGACTCCTTCCGGGTCGAGCATCCCGACACCGAGGTGGAGGTCGCGTGGCGCGCCTACGAACTGGATCCGTCGGCACCCCGCGTCACGGGCGACGAGCCGGGCGAGACCAGCGTCGAGATGCTAGTGGGCATCTCCGTTAGTTCGTCGGG
>NZ_KV824014.1:0-10176 GCF_001815995.1 Dietzia sp. HMSC21D01
TTTAGGAACTAACGACACGCGACACTAGCCCCGCGGGATCCACACCGTGCTGCCCTCCTACGACGACCCCTCGCCCTCCCTGCTCGACGACGTCGCGCCGGAGATCGCCTCCGGCGTCCTCACGGCCTCCCTGTGGGTCCTCATCGCCGCGATCGGCGTACTCGTCGTGGTGATGATCTGGGCGCACGTCGCACGGGTCAGCCGCAGTCGCCGTATCGCACGCGTCCTCGAGCCACTCCGCCCGCGCCTGCTGGCGCTCGCCGCAGACGAGGAGTCCGACGACGAGTCGCTCGGGAAACTCGGCAGATACCGCGAGCGGGTCGTCGACCGGGCCGTCCTCGACCTACTCGGCAAGGTCCGCGGCGGGGCCGCCACCGCGCTGGTCGACATCCTCGACCGGCACGGCACCGTCGAGAGCGCCCTCCGCGGCGTCCACTCGTGGTCCGCCACCACCCGCGCCCGCTCCGCCCAGGTCCTCGGTGCCACCCGGCGCACCGAGTACTCCCCCGTGCTGGCCGGCATGATCTCCGACCGCGACCGGGCCGTGCGCTCGACCGCGGTGCGCGCCCTCGGGGTCCTCGGCGACGCCACCTACGCCGACGCGGTGCTCCGTGCGGTCCGCGAGGTCAAGGGGCTGTCCGGCGTCCCGGCCTACGTCGCCGCCGACGCGCTGCTCGCCATGGGCGACGACGTCCGCGAGGCGGTCCGGCGCGGGCTCGACGACCCGGACCCCGGCGTGCGGTACGTCGCCGCCACCGTCGCCTCGCGTGGGGGCATGGCCTCGCTGCTGCCCAGGGTCCTCCAGATCTTCCGCACCGATCGGGACGAGCGGGTCCGCGCGGCGGCCGCGCGCACTCTCGGGGTGATCGGCGACGCCCGCGTCATCGACGATCTCGGCCGCGCACTGGCCCCCCGCGAACCGGCGGCCGTCCGCCTGGCCGCGGCCACGGCCCTCGGAGAGATCGGTGCCCCCGCAGGTGTCCCGCTCCTGCGCTCGGTGCTGGCCGCCGGCGACCGCCGACTCGCCGAGGTGGCCGCCGGAGCCCTGGCCTCCCTCGGGAGGACCGGCCGCGAGGTTCTCGTCGAGACCCTCCGGCAGGGCGTGCTCCCGCCGGAGATCTCCGTCCGCGACACCGCGGCCACGTCACCCGCCGACCTCGCGGCCCTCGCCTCGCTCGGCGCGGTCACCGCACTCGGCATCCGTGACCGCAGGCCGGACCTGTACGAGATGGCCGCGACCGCCCGCCGGGCCACCGAGAACGACCCGGAACGCGCCCCACAGCAGGAGGATCCCGCCCCGTGATCGAAACCCTCCGCGTGGTGATCGCGACGCTGCTCGACGTGATCGCCTGGCCCATCCTCGTCTATTTCCTGCTCATCAACTCCTCGTACCTGGTGCTCGTGATCGCCGCGGCCGTCGACTTCAGGGGAACGCGTCGTCGTCGTCGTCACTCCGGTCGTGTCGAACGGCTCGGCAGCCACACGGCGCCGGGGGTGTCGGTCGTCGTCCCCGCCTACAACGAGGAGGCCGGCGTCGTCGAGGCCGCCAGGTCCCTCCTCGGACTCCGATATCACCGCCACGAGGTCATCGTCGTCAACGACGGGTCGTCCGACAACACCTTCCGCGTCCTCATCGAGGCGTTCGACCTGGTCCGCGCCGACCGCGAGGTGCCCTACGAGATCCCCACCCGCCAGACCCCCCGCGGCATCTACGTCCCCCGCGACGGCTACACCCGCCTCACGGTCATCGACAAAGCCAACTCCGGCCGCTCCGACTCGATCAACGTCGGCATCAACGCCTCCGTCGAGGACCTCATCATCTGCGCCGACGGTGACTCCCTGCTCGACCCCGACGCCCTGCTCGTCGTCACCGAACCCTTCGCCGACGACCCGCTCCGCACCGCCGCTACCGGCGGCGTCGTCCGGGTCGTCAACGGGTGCACCATCCGCTCCGGACAGATCATCGACGTCCGGATGTCCCGCAACGTGCTCGCCCAGATCCAGGCGCTCGAGTACCTGCGATCGTTTTTCCTCGGCCGCTCCGGATGGTCCAAGCTCCGCGCCCTCATCCTCATCTCCGGGGCTTTCGGCTGCTTCCGCCGTGATCTGCTGGTGGAGGTCGGCGGCCTCGACCCCGATTCCATCGGAGAGGACTTCGAACTGGTCATGCGCATCCACCGCCTGCTGCGGGAGCGCGTCCAAGAGTACAGTGTCACATTCGTGCCCGAGCCGGTGTGCTGGACCGAGGTGCCGGAAACGCTGCCGGTCCTACGTAAGCAGCGCGCCCGCTGGCACCGGGGACTGTGGGAGACCCTCGTCAAACACCGCGTCATGTTCGGCAACCCCCGCTACGGGCGGGCCGGGGTCCTGGCCGTGCCCTACTACTGGGCCTTCGAACTGTTCGCCCCACTCATCGAGGCCGTCGGCCTGGTTCTCATGGTCCTCGGATTCGCGCTCGACCTGGTCAACCCCACCACGTTCTGGCTGTTCCTGGCGGTCGCCTACGGATACGCGATCGTCGTGGCGCTGGCGGCCGCCGCCGTCGACGAGGTGTACTTCTCGCGCTACTACCGCTTCGGCAGTCTGCTCTCGCTCATCAGCTCGGCCGCCCTGGAGAACATCGGCTACCGCCAGCTCCACGTGGTGTGGCGACTGCGCGGCTGGTGGCAGGCACTCCGCGGGACCGAGCAGAACTGGGGCGTCATGACGCGACGCGGATTCACCACCGAGAACGTGTCATGAGCCCGCGCGAGAAGCAGGCGCCCGAGGTCTCGCGGATCCTGCGCGACAAGAGCCGCCGGATGCTGATCCTCGTCGTGGTGGTGGCGCTGCTGGGGCCGCTGATGCTGCTCCTCCAGTACAAGCTCTCGCAGCGCACCAGCACCGTCTACACGCCGGTCGTCGACGCCACGAGCCACCTGGTGATCGCGATGCGGTGGGCCCAGTCCGACCTGCGGATCGATCGCGTCTACGACGTAACGGGGGCGGAGGACCGACTGCGGGCGCTCAAAACCGACTCCGACGAGACGCTCGCCGAGTTGGACCGGCTTATCGGCGACGACGCCGAGTTCACCCCCGCCCTGGCAAGGCTGACCGCCTCGTCCGCGAGCTGGTGGTCGTACGCCGACTCGATCGTGGGGATGGAGGAGGGGTACTCGGCCGCCGACGATCCGACCGGCCGCGCGCAATCCGTCAGCGCGCTGGCCGACTTCTCCGAGATGATCGCGGCAGCGGACTCGATCCGCACCCTCGCCAGTGACGAGCGCGTCCGGATGCGCGGCCTACGGACCCGGGTGCTGGTCGGCGGCTCGGCAGCGGCCTTAGCGATGACCCTCGCCGCCGCCCTCGCGATCGTCCGCGGGACCCGTCGGACCGCCGAGGAGATCGTCGACCCCATCGAGGAGCTGGCCGCCGTGGCCCGACTCGACACGGTTGGCGGCCGGGGCACCCGGGCGCGCACCGACCACGGGCCGGCCGAGGTACGCGCGCTGGCCGAGGCCTTCAACACCCTGCTCGACACGCGGGACGACTATGAGGCCGGGCGCGAGGAGCAGCTCAGCAGGCTCGAGGAGCTGGACCGGCAGAAAGACGCATTCGTCTCCACGGTCAGTCACGAGCTGCGCACTCCGCTCGCGTCGATCGTGGGCTACACGGAGATGCTCTGCGACGGCGACGGCGGGGAGCTGACGAGCGCGCAACATCGCCTGGTCGGGTGGTCCAACGTAATGCCGACCGCTTGCGCGGTCTCATCGAGGACCTGCTGATCCTCAGCCGCATCGAGGCACAGAACCTCGATATCGCCCACGAGCGGCTGGACCTCGGCGAGGTGGTGAGGAACGTGACCGAGTCGCTGCAGCCCGCGGCCGTCCGCGCGGGCCTGGCGCTGGTCGAACAGGTCGAGCCGGCCGAGGTCATCGGTGACGCCCTCCAGCTGGAGCGGGCCGTGACCAACCTCGTCAGCAACGCGATAAAGTTCACGCTCGGAGGTGGATCGGTCACCGTCGGCCCGACCGTCGACGAGCACGTCGCCACCATCACGGTCGCCGACACGGGCATCGGCATCCCCGAGGCCGAACAGGAACACCTCGGCACCCGGTTCTTCCGGTCGAGCACCGCCCAGCACCGCTCGATCCCCGGGACCGGCCTGGGGGTGAACATCGTGCAGGCGATCGCCGACGCGCACGGCGGCGGCCTCGACTTCGACTCGGTGGAGGGCGAGGGCACCACGTTCCGGCTGGCGGTCCCCCTGTGGAGCGCCGGCGCCGGGTCGCCCACCACCTGAGCCGGGCTACAACCCCAGCCGCGTCCGCAGTTTCATCGCGCCGAAGTACATCGACGCCTGCTTCTTCTTGTCCGGGCCGAACGGCGGCACCATGAAGTCGGCAGCGGAGTAGTCGAACGAGTGCAGCGCCACCGCCCGCTCGTGCGTGAAGGTCCGGAAGCCGTAGCGGCCGTGGTACGAGCCCATGCCGGAGTTGCCTACGCCGCCGAAGGGGATGGCGGAGGAGACCATGCCGATGCCGAAGTCGTTGCCGTAGATGTTGCCGGAACGGGTGCGGTCGGCCACCGTCTCGAACCGCTCGTTCTTCTCTCCGTACCAGTACAGGACGAGCGGGCTGGGCCGGTCGTTGATGTACCGGATGGCCTCGTCGATGCTCGAGTAGCGGAACACGGTGAGGACGGGACCGAACACCTCGTCGGAGTCGATGTCCATCTCGGGCGTCACCCCGGTGAGCAGGGTGGGCGCGATCTTCCGGGTGAGCGCGTCCGGCAGCCGCTCCCCCGTCGGTGCGGCTTCCCGCTTGGTCGCGCCCTTGGCCACGGCATCGTCCACCAGCCCGACGATCCGCTCGTAGTTCGAGGTGTTGACCGTGGCGGTGTAGTCCGGGTTACCGACGATCGCCGGCAGGGTGCGACGCCACTGGTCCAACACGGTCTCGCAGAACGCGTCGTACTGGTCGTCGTGCACGAACACGTAGTCCGGGCACATGCAGACCTGACCACCGTTGACCAGGCGGGCGGAGGCGATGTTGCGCGCTGCCCGCTCGAGGCCGGCGGAGGCGTCCACGACCACCGGGTTCTTGCCGCCCAGCTCGAGCGTCACCGGGGTGAGGTTCTCGGCGGCGTCCTTGGCGACGGACTTACCCACGCCCGGTGAGCCTGTGAAGAACAGGTGGTCGTACGCGAGCTTGGAGAAGTCGGCGCCGCGGCCGTGTTCGGGGCCGGCGATGGCCAGCTCGTCCACGGAGAAGTAGTCAGGCGCCCTCCTGCACAGCACCTCGGTGGTGCGGGCCGTGACGGATGAGGGGCGGATCATCACGCGGTTGCCGGCGGCCAGCGCGGATCCGGCCGGGACGATCGTGAGGTAGAGCGGGAAGTTCCAGGGCCCGATGATTCCCACGACGCCCTTGGGGTCGTGCCGGACCTCCTGCTGGAAACCCAGCTTGTCGAGCGCGCGGGAGATGCGGGCGGGCTTCATCCACTTCTTGACATTCTTGCGCTGGTGGTCCAGGTCCGGCATCGAGGACGCGATGTCGGTGAGCGTCGACAGGGTCTCGGGGCGGGAGCCGTAGTCTTCGCGCATCGCCTCGGTGAGCTCGGCGGCGTTGTCCAGGATGAGCCGCTTGAGCCGCAGGATCCGGTCACGCCGGACCTTGGCGCCGGGCTGTGGGTCGGCGAGGAAGGACTGCTGCTGCCGCTCGAGGATCTGCGCGAGCGTGAGGTCGCGGGCGGTGGGGGTCGTGGCCATGACGTCAAGGGTAGAACGTGTTCTCGTCCGTGGCGAGTCCCTGCGCGGCCCCGCGTTTGGCGGACACCAGTCGCGAGAATCCGCCCGAGAACCTGCGAGGCGCCCGCCAACCTCTCCACCCCCTAGCGTTTGGTCGACACGTCGCAGAGTTTGGTGCACGCCTGGCCCGAAATCCGGGCGCCATCCCCTGAAATCCGTCGACCAGGCTCCGCGACGTGTTCAGCAACCGGCTCGGACGACGCCGCCGGCGGACGCGGCCCGAACGTCAGGCGTGAAGCGAGTCGACCCCGACCCCACCGCCGAAGCGATAGGGCCGGGGTCGCGTTCTGCCGGGATCACCGGCGGGCGAGGTCAGCCAACCTGCCCTCAGGAGCCGCTGGAACCCAGCGAACCCAGCGAACCCAGCGAGCCGCCGCCGCCGTTGTCGCCACCGAGCGAGCCGCCGAGCAGCGAGCCTAGGGACCCGCCGGGGACGGTCCCGGTCTCGTCGGCCGGCGCGACGTCCACCGTGTCGACGATCGGCTCGCTATCGCCGACCTCGATCACGACCTCCGTCTCACCCGGAGCGCCCGGCGTCCACGTGCAGGTGGCGGTTCCGTCGGCGCCGATCGTGACGCGGCAGATCTCCTCGTCGCCGATGGTGACGACGACCTCGTCGCCCTCGTCGCCGACGACCTCGATCTCCGTCTCCTGCCCCTCGACGGGCGGGTTAGGAGTGATCTCGACGGACGGGTCGGTCGGGACCGGCGCCTCGTCGACCTCCAACGTGCCACCCGACCCCGGCTGCGAGGTGTTACCCGCCGCATCCGTGGCCGTCACCGACACCGGCAGACCATCCTGCGACTCCGACGCCGTGAACACGCACTCGAACGTCCCCGCCACAGTCGCCGTCGCCGAACACACCTCGACACCGCCGACCATCACCGACACCTCCGACCCGGCCTCCGCCGAACCCGACACCGTCACCTGATCACCATCAACGGCCGGCTGCGGCGACACCACCACACCCGACGGCGCCACCGGCGCGGTCGTGTCATTCACCGCCACCTGGGTCGCAGAGGGAGAGGAAGACACGTTGGTGGTGGAGTTGCCGGGAAAGTGCGCGGTGACGTTCACCGTGTTCGTGGTCGACGGCACCCAGGGGCACGACGCCTTTCCGTCCGCGCCAACCGTACCGGTGCACAGCACGGTCGCACCGTTCCGGAACTCAACCGGAACGCCTTGGGCACCTCCGATCACCGTTGCGGAGAGGATCGTTCCCGTGGACGTGTTGGCCGGGTTCGGATCGGCCGTCACCGCCGAGGTGGTGGTTTCACGCTTGACAACAGAAGCGGTGCCAGTGGTGCCGGGATAGGTACCCCCACCAACCACTTCGAAGTGCATGTCCGCGTTCCACGTCAACGGGCCGGGAAGAGGGTGGGCGTGAGGAACGAACTGGTGACAGGTTCGGTTTAGGCCGCGAGTGTGAGCGGCTCGGTTTGCTTGGCTTCGAACTCGATCGGGGTCAAGCCGCCGAGGGTGTCCTGGGCTCGTTGCCGGTGGTACTTCCGCTCGATCCAGACGACGATCGCGAGCCGCAGTTCCTGCCTGGTCGTCCACCGCTGCTGGTTGAGCACGTTGGTCTGCAGGAGCGACCAGAACGACTCCATGGCCGCGTTGTCTCCGGCTGCGCCGACGCGGCCCATCGATCCGACCATGTCGTGGCGGCGCAGCTCGCGGGCCATGGCCTGGCTGCGGAACTGGCTGCCCCTGTCGGCGTGCAGGATGCACCCGGCGACCTCGCCGCGGCGGGCGACGGCGTTTCGGACGGCGTCGACGGCGAGCTTCGCGGTCATGCGATCCGAGATCGAGTATCCGACGATGCGGTTGGAGAACACGTATTTGATCGCGCAGCAGTACAGCTTGCCTTCGCTCGTCGCATGTTCCGTGATGTCGGTGAGCCAGACTCGGTTGGGCGCGGCGGCGCGGAACACGCGCTGCACGTGATCGTCGAACAGGGGCGGTCCGGCCTTCTTCCCCTTCCCGCGTCGGCGGCGTTGCGCGGACGAGAGGATCCCGGCTTGCGAGCACAGCTTCCACGCCGTCCGCCGGCTCATCCGCCAGCCTGCGCGGCGGGCTTCGTCGGCGAGGTATCGGTAACCAAACGTCGGGTCGTCGACGTGGGCGTCGTGGAGCGCATTGATCCGAAACGCGCGGAGCACGTCCGCGGCCCGGACCGGGTCGTTGCGCCACCGGTAGTAGGGCTGGCGGGCGAGCTTGAGAACCCGGCACGACACCGTCACGGGAATCCCCGCATCGGCGAGCTCGGAAACGAGCGGGTACGTCATTCTGGGGAGCCACCGAGGCGCAGGTTCGCCTGCGACAGATACGCCGCCGCACGCCGAAGCACCTCGTTCTCCTGCTCGAGCAGGCGGATCCGTTTCTTCAGCTCCCGTGCCTCGACCGCGTCTGCGGCGGTCTGACCGGGACGGTTGCCGTCCTCGACGTCGGCCTGACGGAGCCAGTTCTGCAACGTCGCTTCGCTGATCCCGAAGTCGGTGGCGATCTGTTTGATGGTGACGCCGCTCTCGCGGCGACGAGCGACCGCGACGACGTCCTCGCGGAACTCTCTGGGATAAGGACCGGGCATGATGACATCCTCCCCGCCAGCGCCTCCCGGCACTAACGATCAGTTGTCACCAGTTCGTTCCTCACGCCCGTCGTTGTAGAAGGTGTATGTGACGGTGAATTGCTCTCCCGGAGAGAGCTCATTGTCGCTGAAAGACCGAGTCATTTGGACATTCCGCTGCTCCCGCATCGGATCCGATGCCGGTGCTGCATTCGCCACCACCGTCTGACCCGTGACGAGGAACGCCACCGCCATCGCCATCGTGCTCAGCACCGCAGTTATGCTGCATAACAGCATCTTCATTTAGGAAGCCCCCTGAAGGATGAGTTCGCGCGGGAGCAAATTCGGGTCGCATGTTCAGATCGCAACTCGGGCGCCATCACGCCGCCAAGGACCACCCCGGTCTCTTCACATGCCAAGCGGCGCGGCCCCGGTGCCGTCATGACACCGGGGCCGCGCCGTGCGGGTTGCCTCCGCGATTCCCTACCCGCCGAGCGACCCCAGCGAGCCGGACGATCCGTTGGACCCGGTCGAGCTGCCGAAGGAGCTGCCGAGCGAACCGGGGTCGAGCGACCCGGTCCCGCCGTCGGTGTCCGCCGGGCGGACGGTGACGGTCTCGATGATCTGGGCGTTATCACCCACCACGATCTCGATCTCCACCTCGCCGGGCTCGCCCGGGGTCCACTCCCACACCGCACTGCCGTCGACGATCGTGACGCGGCAGACCTCGACGTCGCCGATGGTGATGACGACCTCCTCGCCGTCCTCGCCCTTGACCTCGATCTCGGTCGCCTCCCCCGCCACCGGCGGGTTGGGCGTGATCGTCACGGACGGATCGGTGACGACCGGGGCCGACTCGACCACGATCGTGCCGCCGTCCGCCGCGGGCGAGGTGTTGCCCGCCTCGTCGGTGGCGGTCACCGCGACGGCCTCGCCGTCCTGGCTCTCGTCCGCAGTGAACGTGCACGAGAACGCGCCCGTGACCGCATCGGCGGTGGCCGAGCAGACCTCCTCGCCGCCGACCGTGACCGAGACCGTCGATCCCGGCTCGGCCGTGCCGGACACCGTCACCGTGTCGCCGTCGACCGCGGGCTGCGGCTGGACCCGGATGTCCTCCGGTGCGGCCGGCGGGGTCGTGTCGGCGGCCTCGGTCACCGTGACGGTCGTGGTCGCCGGCACCGACTCCTGGTCGTTGAGCGAGGCCACCGCCGACAGCGTGTGCGTGCCGGCCGGCAGCGTGCCCAGCGAGCACGAGAACGCACCCGTGGTGGCGTCCGCCGTGACCGTGCAGTCCGCGCCACCTGGACCGGTCACCGTGACCAACGCGCCCGGAGTAGCAGTACCGGACACCGTCACCTGGTCATCCGAAGTCGGCGCCGACGGCGAGACCGACAGGTCCGTCACCGGAGCAACCGTGCCCTGACCCACCGTCACCGTCGCCGTCGCCGGAGCCGAGTCCACACCGTTGACCGTCTGGATCACCGAGATCGTCTGATCCGCACCCACCGGCAGCGTGCCCAGCGAACACGAGAACGCACCCGTAGCCGCATCCGCGGTCGCCTCACAGCTCGTGCCACCCGGGCCGGTCACCGTCACCGATGCACCCGGGGAGGCCGTACCGGACACCGTCACCTGGTCATCCGAAGTCGGCGCCGACGGCGAGACCGACAGCTCCGTCACCGGCGCAACCGTGCCCTGGCCCACCGTCACCGTCGTCGTCGCCGGAGCCGAGTCGACACCATTGAGCGTCGCCACCGCCGACACCTCATGGGCGCCGACCGACAACTGACCGACGGTGCACGTAAACGACCCGTCTTCG
>NZ_KV824015.1:0-1140 GCF_001815995.1 Dietzia sp. HMSC21D01
CGCGGGCCCGGGAGTCCCGGGACCCGCGCCGCCGACCGGCCGGGGAGGTCGGTCAGGAGATCTCGATCGACTCGATCACGACGTCCTCGGTCGGGCGGTCCATCGCACCGGTACGGGTGGTGGCGATGGCGTCGACGACCTTGCGGGAGTCCTCGTCGGCGACCTTGCCGAAGATGGTGTGGCGGTTGTTCAGGTGCGGCGTGGGGCCGACCGTGATGAAGAACTGCGATCCGTTGGTGCCCGGTCCGGCGTTGGCCATGGCCAGCAGGTAGGGCTCGGAGAACTGCAGCTCCGGGTGGAACTCGTCCTTGAACTGGTAACCCGGGCCGCCGCGGCCGGTGCCCGTGGGGTCGCCGCCCTGGATCATGAAGCCGGAGATGACGCGGTGGAAGATGGAGCCGTCGTAGAACGGGCCGGTCTTCTCCCCCTTGGCGTTGGCCTGGGAGTGCTCCTTGGAGCCGTCGGCCAGCCCGACGAAGTTCTGCACGGTCTCCGGGGCGTGGTTGCCGTACAGCTCGACGACGATGTCGCCCCGGTTGGTGTGGATGGTTGCCTTCTGCGTTGCGATGCTCACGTGTCCCATCCTGCCACGATGGTGGAACCGATGTCGGCGAGGTGGTGGTCGGTGTCCGAGCGCTGTGCCACCATCGTCACATGAGCACACGAAGCGATCGCGCCGCCCACCGCAAGGCCGTCAAGCAGGCGGACAAGGACCTGAACAAGGCTGGGACCGCCGCGCGCAAGGCGTTCGACCTCAAGGACCCGCGGTTCCTCGGCGAGGCCGCCGTCGCCGCCACCCGGGGCCCCGTCGGGCTCGCCCTCTTCGGAGCAAGCCGCGGCATCCAGGTGCTCCGTGAGCGCCGCGCGGAGCAGGCGGAGATCCTCGGTGACCTCGCGGCCGACGCCCGCCAGCACGCCGACTCCCTGCGCGAGAAGACCTCCGCCCTCGCCACGCCGCAGGAGAAGCGCAGCCCGCTGCGTCGCTTCGCGCCGCTGTGGATCGTGGGACTCGTCGGCGGTGCCGCCGTCGTCGGCGCCACCGCGTACTTCCTGCGCGACCCGGGTTCGCCCGCTCCCTCCTCCCCGCCGGCGCCCAAGCCCACCCCGGCTCCGCCGCGGACGCCCACGCCGGCCGAGGCG
>NZ_KV824016.1:0-5612 GCF_001815995.1 Dietzia sp. HMSC21D01
CGGCGAGGCCCCGCGAGCGGAGCGTCCCCTGTTCGGCGGGCCCCTGGAGGACGGGCCCGCGTCGGGACGGCCGGTCGGCCTCGCGGTCGGACGAACGGCGGCCGTCCTGGGGGACGTCGCCGGACCCGGTCGAGCGTGGCAGTCGGAGGCCGCCGTCGTACGGCGGGCCGGGATGTCGGGGCCGTGATCCGCTCATGTGCGCAATGTAGACGCTCGACTGACGGTGGTCACCCGTAACCATGCCCGGAGGTTCGTCGCGAGGTGGAACCTGTTGCAGTAATGCCCGATTGTCGCTGCTCAGTACCGGGTCTGGACATGAGAACAAGTTCAGGCCACAATGTGAGAGAAGACACACAGCCCCCGCTCTTAAGGACCTGCCCCGATGACCGACGCAGTTGCCGATCAGTCCACCGATCCCCTCGCCGGAACCAACCCGGACATGAACGAAGCCGCCGTGTTCGAGGCCGTGGCCGACAGGATCCCGGACAACCCGCTGCTCACCATGGACGGTGTCGACTACACGTACCGGCAGATCGATGAGCTCGCCAACCGAATGGGTCACCTCCTGAAGGCCCACGGTGCGGAGCCGCTCAGCCACGTCGCGCTGTACATGAAGAACAGCGCCGAGCACATGGCCGCCATCGTGGCGTCCATGAAGATCCGCGTGGCCGGGATCAACGTCAACTACCGCTACACCCCGGCCGAGCTCGTCTACCTGTTCAACGACTCGCAGTCGGTCGCCGTGATGGTCGACGCCGAGTTCGCCGAGACGATGGCCGCCGCGGTGCCGCAACTGACCAGCACGCGCACGATCCTCGCCGTCGGCGGGACGCCTCAGGTCCTCGCGGACGCGTGTGCTGCCGCCGGCCTCACCCTGGTCGACGTCGACGCCGAGCTGCCCCAGCAATCGGCGGAGCGCGGGTTCGAGCCGGCCCGCGGTGACGACCACTGGATCGTCTACACCGGCGGCACCACCGGGTTCCCCAAGGGCGTCCAGTGGACGATGTCGGACTACTACTACGCCTGCCTGTCCGGCGGTAACCCCTACGGAGACAAGCGGCACAGCCCGCAGGAGGTCGCGGACAACGTCTCGCCCGACGGCGGATTCCGCGTCGTCATCTCAGCCCCGCTCATGCACGGCGCCGGACTGTTCACGCTGCTGACCTTCGTCAACATGGGTGGCCACCTGATCCTGTTCCGCGACTTCGACGCGGAGGTCATCGTGGACGCGACCGCCGAGCACAAGGCCGGCCTGTTGATGTTCGTCGGCGACGGCATGGCCGTGCCGATCACCGACGCCCTGCTCGAGGCCAAGAAAACCAAGGACTTCAGCTCGATGTTCATGGTCGCCTCCGGCGGCGGCATCTGGTCCAAGTCCTCGCGTGACCGCCTGCACGAAGAGTTCCCGAACGTCATAATCCGCGACAACTTCGGCGCCTCCGAGACCGGCAACGACGGCGAGCTGAACCTCAACGAGGACGGCGAGATGGTCCTGGCGCCGACCCCGCGCCTCGGGCTGATCGACGAGTCCAACCAGCCGGTCGCCCCCGGATCAGACGTGGTGGGCTACATCGTGCGCCGCGGTCACGTCCCGCTCGGCTACTGGAACGACCCGGAGAAGACCGCCAAAACCTTCCCCGTGGTCGACGGTCAGCGGGTCGCGGTGCTCGGCGACATGGGCCGGATCCGCGAGGACGGCTCCATCGTGTTCCTGGGCCGCGGCTCGGGCTGCATCAACACGGGCGGGGAGAAGGTCTTCCCCGAGGAGGTCGAGCAGGCGCTCAAGGCCCACCCGGCCGTGCACGACGCGCTGGTCGCCGGCGCCCCCGACCCGCGCTTCGGACAGAAGGTCGCCGCAGTCGTGTCCTTCCGCGAGGGCACGTCGGCCGAGCCGGAGGAGCTCTCCGCATTCCTGCGTGAGTCCCTGGCCAACTACAAAGTGCCCAAGGTGATCGTCGTCGTGCCCGAGATCCGCCGCTCGCCCGCGGGCAAAGCCGACTACAAGTGGGCCAAGGAGCAGATCTCCACCAAGTGACGCACGAGCAGTGACGCACGAGCAGTGACCACCCCGGCCGGGCCCGTACCAGCGGCCGGGCCGCGGTGCGTCGCATGGAGCGTGCTTCGCGGGGTGCGTAGCCGGTCAGCCGGCGGCGAGGATCCGCTCGACCGCACCCATCGGCACCGGGACCCACCCGGGTCGATTACGTGACTCGTAGACCACCTCGTACAGGGCCTTGTCCAGTGTGTACGCCCGCAGCAGCGCTCCGGAGTCGCGAGGATCGGCGTCGCTGACCTCGGCGTACCCCGAGCAGAAGGCGTCGACGTTGCGGTCACGCCACTCGCGGGCCCGGAAGCGCAGCTGCCGGTCCTCCACGCCGACGAGCGTGTGCTGGGCCGCGTAGTCGAGACTGCGCAGGATGCCCGCCACGTCGCGGGCAGGCGAGTCCGGCACCCGGCGCTCGGCGAGGGGTGCGGCCGGCTCCCCCTCGAAGTCGATGACGATCCAGCGGTCCGGTGCCCGGAGGGTCTGGCCGAGGTGCAGGTCGCCGTGGATGCGGTGCACGCGTACCGGGCCGGAGCCGGCGACCTCGTCGAACACCGCCCGCGCGGCGTCCGCGAACTCCGCCAGCGCCGGTACCTCGGCCACCGCCGCGTCCAGCCGCGCCCGCATCGACGCCACGAGGTCCGTACCGTCGCGCGTCGCCACTCCGGTCGCGGCCGCCAGGTCCTCGTGCACCTGCGCCACGGCCGCCCCGAGCCGGCCGGCCTCGTCGGCGAAGTCGGTGCCCACCTCCTCGGCCAGCAGATCGGCCTCGGCGAACAGGTCTCGGACGCTCGCCGTGGCCATCGCCCACCCGTCGGCCGCGCCCGCCATGAACTCCTGGGCCATCGCCAGGGTCGTGGGCCCGTTTCCGGTGTCGCCCCCCTCGCCGTCGTCCCCGTCGCCGCTCAGTTCCACCCATCCCCGCAGCGCCGCCACCGCCGGGCACTCCCGGTCGGCCAGCGCGGCGTGCAGCTCCACGTCGGGGTTCACGCCCGGCTGGACCAGCCGGAACACCTTGACCATGAGGTCGTCGCCGTACACCAGCGACGAGTTGGACTGCTCACCCTCCAGCAGCCGCCCCCACGTGGGCTCGGGCAGCGTGGCGCCGGGGACCAGTCGGAACCGCAGCCCGCCGACCTCGTCCTGCCCGGCCAGGTGGCGGAGCAGGGACTCGGTGCCGCGGGGGTCGCGCAGTCCGTCGTAGATCACGGGGGAGGCGCCCTCCGGGGTCAACGGGAACGCCCGTCGGTCACCCGGCAACTCGGCCGCGGTCGCGATCGGCACCTGGTAGCGCTGGGGCCGACCGTCCACCTCGAGATCCACCAGCAGGTGCTCGACCAGCACCTCCGGATCGTCCAGGAACACCTCGCGCCGGGTGATCCGCACTCCGGTGAGTTCCAGCCCCTTGCCGGCGAACCACCGCTGCTCGGGTAGCCAGTCGGTGAGCAGTCGGGCCAGGGTGTCGTCGTCGACCGGGGAGATACTCATCTCGGTCCCTCCTCCGGGCTGCGCAGTTCGAGCCAGTAGAAGCCGTACCCGGGCAGCGTGAGCTGGTACGGGTCGGCGTCGATCTCCGGGAACGGCACCCCGCCGGTGAGCTCGACGGGCTGACGACCAGCGTGCTCCGCCAGGTCCAGGCGCACCGCCTGCGGGAACCGCGACAGGTTGTTGACGCACAGGATCACGTCGGTGCCCGTGCCGTCGGAATCCAGCGAGCGCAGGTAGGACAGGATCGACGGGTTGGACCCGCCGAGGTCGGTGAACTCGCCCAGCCCGAATGCCGGGTGGCTCTTGCGGACGTGGATCATGCGCCGCGTCCAGTGCAGCAGGCTGGCGGTGGAGTTCATCTGCGCCTCCACGTTGACGCCCTGGTAGCCATACAGGGGGTCCATGATCGCGGGCAGGTACAACCGGCCCGGGTCGCAGCGGGAGAACCCGGCGTTGCGGTCGGGGCTCCACTGCATGGGCGTGCGGACGGCGTCGCGGTCGCCGAGCCAGATGTTGTCGCCCATCCCGATCTCGTCGCCGTAATACAGCATCGGCGAGCCGGGCAGGCTGAGCAGCAGCGCCGTGAACAGCTCGAGCTGGTTGGTGTCACCGTCGAGCAGGGGGGCCAGGCGCCGGCGGATGCCGATGTTGGCCTTCATCCGCGGGTCCTTGGCGTATTCCGCGTACATGTAGTCACGTTCCTCGTCGGTGACCATCTCGAGCGTGAGCTCGTCGTGGTTACGCAGGAAGATCGCCCACTGCGCCGAGGACGGGATGTCGGGGGTGTGGGCGAGGATCTCGGTGACGGGGAAGCGGGACTGCCGCCGCACGGCCATGAAGATCCGCGGCATGAGCGGGAAGTGGAACGCCATGTGGCACTCGTCGCCCACCTCGGGCTCGCCGTAGTAGTCCACCACGTCGTCGGGCCACTGGTTGGCCTCGGCGAGCAGCACACGCCCCGGGTACTCTTCCTCGACCACGGCGCGGCACTTGCGCAGGAACTCGTGGGTCTCGGGCAGGTTCTCGCAGTTGGTGCCGTCGCGCTCGAACAGGTACGGCACGGCGTCCAGGCGGAACCCGTCGATGCCCAGGTCCAGCCAGAACCTCAGGACGTCGATCATCGCCTCCTGGACCTCGGGGTTGTCGTAGTTGAGATCGGGCTGGTGGGAGAAGAAGCGGTGCCAGTAGAACTGCCCGCGTACGGGGTCGTAGGTCCAGTTGGAGGACTCGGTGTCGACGAAGATGATGCGGGCCTCGGGGTACCGCGTGTCGTCGTCGGACCACACGTAGAAGTCGCCGTACGGGCCCTCCGGGTCGGCGCGGGACTCGGTGAACCAGGCGTGGGTGTCGGAGGTGTGGTTCATGACCAGGTCGGTGATGACCCGGATGCCGCGGCTGTGCGCCTGCTCGAGGAGTTCCACGAAGTCCTCGACGGTGCCGAACTCCGGCAGCACGGTGCGGAAATCGCGGATGTCGTACCCGCCGTCGCGCAGCGGCGAGTCGTAGAACGGCGGCAGCCACAGGCAGTCGACGCCCAGCCACTCGAGGTAGTCGAGCTTCTCGATGAGACCACGGAGGTCGCCGGTGCCGTTGCCGTCCGAGTCGTAGAAGGCCCGGACCAGGACCTCGTAGAACACCGCGGACTTGTACCAGTCGTGGTTGATCTCGAGTTCGGTGGCGTGACGGTAGTCGTCCGCGCTGGGCTCGACGACGTGCCCGTCGTCGGTGAGCTCGGGGTCGGCCGGCCGCGGGTCGGCGGCGCGTGAATCGACGGGGCGGGACTCGGACTGCAGGCGCGGCTTGGGTGCCATGTCGGCGAGCCTACGGCCCCGTACGATCCGGTGCATGCGGAAAATCGACCCGACCGAGCGGGTCCGCGGCGTGGTGCGGGCCTTCCGGGGCCGGCACGGCCGGCGCGCCCGTGCGCTCGCCGTGCGGTTGGACGGCGACGACGACGAGGTGGTCCTCCGCCCGTGGGAGCTGCGGTTGCCGAGGGTGGTCGTCCACGCGGCGGCCCGGTCCAGGGGCTGGGAAACCGTCGGGGGCGCGCGGGCGCTCGTCCAGCGGGGCCCGTGGCTCG
>NZ_KV824016.1:5632-26034 GCF_001815995.1 Dietzia sp. HMSC21D01
ACCGGTGACCTGCGGTGAGCCCCGGCTGGGTGCTCACGGTCCTGGCACTGCTCCCGCTGCTCGCGTGGGTGATCGCCGCCGCGGTGATCGCCGCCCGCCGGTGGTGGCGGCGTCGGGGGGATGACCGTGCGCGCCGGCTGCGGTTGGCCCGGATGTTGCGCGGTGGCGAGCTCGTCGTCGTCCCCACCTCGGACATCGACCTCCCCGAGGCCACCGTCCTCGCCGTCGCGGCGGATGCCGGGTACCGACTCGTGGGCTACGAACGCGCGGACACGCCCCTGTGCCGCCGGATCGGGGTGTTCGTGCGCATAGGCGGGGAGGTCGACGCGGTGATCAGAGGCGTGCCCGCACCCCGGTAGCGTGACGCGCATGCGCATCGGGATGGCTCTGAACTACAGCGGCGGGTTCGCCGAGACGGCCGCGGAGGCCGCGGACCTCGAGAGGGCGGGACTGGACATCGCGTTCGTCCCGGAGGCGTACTCGTTCGACGCCGTGAGCCAGCTCGGCTACCTCGCGGCCAAGACGTCCACCATGGAGCTGGCGTCGGGGATCCTGCAGATCTACACCCGGACGCCCACGCTCACCGCCATGACCGCGGCCGGGCTGGACTTCGTCTCCGACGGCCGGTTCGTGCTGGGCCTGGGCGCCTCGGGCCCGCAGGTCGTGGAGGGCTTCCATGGCGTGAAGTACGACGCGCCGCTGGCCCGCACGCGCGAGGTGATCGAGATCTGCCGCAAGGTGTGGCGCCGCGAGAAGGTCGTCCACGACGGGAAGAAGTACCAGATCCCGCTGCCCGCCGACCAGGGCACCGGGCTGGGCAAGCCGCTCAAGCTCATCAACCATCCGGTGCGCTCGACCATCCCGATCGTCCTGGCCGCGCTCGGGCCCAAGAACGTCGAACTGGCCGCCGAGGTCGCGAACGGCTGGCAGCCGCTGTTCTTCCACCCGGAGAAGGCGCACCTCGCGTGGGGTGACGCCCTGGCGGCGGGCAGGGCGAAGCGCGACCCGTCGCTCGGCGAGCTCGACGTCTACGCCGGCCCCGCCCTGGCGATCTGCGACGAGGCCGAGGTGCCCTTCTACCTCGACCTCGTCCGGCCGCACCTGGCCCTCTACATCGGTGGCATGGGCGCGCGCGGTAAGAACTTCTACAACGAGCTCGCGTGCCGCTACGGCTACGAGGACGAGGCCGCCCGCATCCAGGACCTCTACCTGGACGGCAAGAAGGAAGAGGCTGCAGCGGCGGTCCCCGACGAGCTGGTCCGCTCGGTCTCCCTCATCGGGCCCGCCGGATACGTCGCCGAGCGGGTCGAGGCGTTCCGCGAGGCGGGCGCCACCACGCTCACCGTGGTCCCCATGGCCCTCGACGCGCCCGGCCGACTGCGCCTGGTGGAGCAGTTCCGCGAGATGTGCTGAGCCGCGGTCGCGCCGGGCGCGGAGACGACGACACCCCGCGGTGATCGACCGCGGGGTGTCCGTCAGGAAGTTCGTCAGGCGTGGGCGCCGCCGGTCAGGCGAGGTCGACCACGACGTTCTTCAGCACGGGGGCGTCGTCCCGCTCCGCGACGGTGGCCGCCACGAGCAGGCGCGAGCCCTCCTCCCACACGCGGATGCGCATGGTCTCGCCGGGGAAGAAGATGCCGCCGAAGGTGACGCCGTAGCCGCTGACGCGGGAGACGTCGCCGCCGAGCACCTCGTCGACCACCGCACGCAGGACCAGGCCGTACGAGCACAGTCCGTGCAGGATCGGACGCGGGAACCCGGCGGCCTCGGCGAACGCGGGGTCCGAGTGCAGCGGGTTGCGGTCACCGCACAGGCGGTAGAACAGCGCCTGCTGGGGGAGCGTGGCCACCTCGATGGTGTGGTCGGCGTCCCGCTCGGGGTACTCGACCTTCTCCGACGTCCCGCGCTCGCCGCCGAAGTCGCCCTCACCCTTCGCGAAGATGCCGGACCGCGAGGTCCACAGCTTCTCGCCGTCGGCGGAGACCGTCTCGGACTCCTGGATGATGACCGCGGCCGAGCCCTTGTCCTGGATCTCGGCGATCTTCGTGGTGGTCACGGCGGTGCCGGCGGCCGGGATGGGGCGGTGCAGCGTCACGGACTGGCTGCCGTGGACGACCTTCGCCAGGTCGATCTCCACACCCGGGAACGACACCTTCGGCGCCTCGGTGACGTTCATCGTCGCCGCGACGGTGGCGAACGACGGCAGCACCTTGGGCGCGGAGTCGTGGACATACTCCAGCCCTGTGGTGTCCGTGGGGTCGGCGGCCGCGCCCACGGACAGTGCGTAGAGCGCCACGTCGGAGGCGGTCCAGGAGAATTCCTGGGAGGGCAGCTGTGCCCCGAGGGCTGTGTCGAGATCGATCGGCACGTCAGACTCCCGTCTTCTGGGTGGAGGGGGTGGAGGCGAGCATGTGCTCGACGGCGAGGTAACCGAACACCATGGCGGGTCCGATGGTGGCGCCCGGGCCGGCGTAGGTGTGGCCCATGACCGGCGAGGACGCGTTGCCCGCGGCGTAGAGTCCCTCGATCACGGAGCCGTCCTCACGCAGCACACGGCCGTGGACGTCCGTGTTGGCGCCGCCCTTGGTGCCGAGGTCGCCGGGCACCATCGTGGCCGCGTAGAACGGGGCCTTGCGGACGGGGCCGAGGCTCGGGTTGGGCTTGTTGGTCGGGTCCCCGTAGTAGTGGTCGTAGCCCGACTGACCGCGCTGGAAGTCCTCGTCGCGGCCCTTCTCGGCGAAACCGTTGAAGCGCTCGGCGGTGCGCTCGAGGGCGTCGGCCGGTACGCCGATGAGTTCGGCGAGCTCGGCGAGGGTGTCCGCCTTGTGGAAGTTCTCCGTCGCCAGCCACTTCCTGGGCAGCGGCTGCTTGGCCTGCAGACCGGCGAAGAGGTACCGGTTCTTGTACTCCTGGTCGAAGATGATCCAGGCTGGCAGGTTCTCGGCCGGGCCCTCACCCTGGCCGTACTCGCCGCCGTACATCCTGTGGCCTGCCTCGACATAGGGCAGCGACTCGTTCATGAAGCGCTCACCGCGCGGGTTGACCATGAACGAGCAGGGCAGGGACCTCTCGGCCAGCGCGAACCACGGACCACGCGGGAGCATGATGGTGGGACCCCACCAGGCGTCCTCCATGAAGGACAGCTCGGCGCCGACCTGCTCCATGGCCTCGATGCCCTCACCGGTGTTGGCGGCCGCACCCACGGTCCAGTCGGTGGGGATGGGCTGACGCTGGTACTTGTCCCGCATCTCCTGGTTGTGCTCGAATCCACCGGAGCCCATCACCACGCCGAGGCGCGCGCGCAGCGTGACCTCCTCACCGTTCCGCATCGCGGTGATGCCGACGACCCGCTCCTCGTTGCCGGAACCCTCGGTGACCAGACCGGTCATGGGCGTCTCGAGCCACACCGGCACGCCCGCGTCGAGCAGGCCCTTGCGCAGGCCGGCGATGAGCGCCCGGCCCATGCCCACTGAGTTCTGCCCCCGGGCCTTCGCGAGGAACATCCGCAGCGACACCTTGATCGAGCGGCGGATGCCCTTGGTGGTCGGCCGCTGCAGCAGGTTGAGCCACCGGTAGTCGGACTGCATGACCACCATGTTCGCCGGGGCCTTAGCGTAACCGGGCTCGAGCTTGTCGGCTTCGGACCCCAGTTGTCGTAGGTCGAACGGCTTCGGCTCGACGGACCGGCCCCCGAGGCGACCGCCGGGAGCCTCGGGGTAGTAGTCGGAGTAGTCCTTGACCCACTCCAACCGGAGCGGGGAGTTGGCGAGGACGAAGTCGAGGACCTCGGGCCCGCGGTCGACGTAGGTGTCGATCCGCTCGGCCGGGACGACGTCGCCGACGATCGAACGGAGGTAGGTCCGCGCGGCCTCGGGGGTGTCGAGGACACCGTCGCGCTGGAGCACCGAGTTGTTGGGGATCCACACGCCGCCGCCGGAGCGGGCGGTGGAGCCTCCGTAGTGCGGGGCCTTCTCCACGAGGACCACGCTGAGGCCCTTCTTTGCTGCCGCGAGGGCGGCCGTCATGCCTGCTCCACCGCTGCCGACGACGACGACGTCGAATTCCTGGTCTGCCATGTAGAACACGTTATAGAACTGATCGTCGTCACGCCAGACGCCCCAGGTAGCATGCCCGTCATGCTCACCGAGGAGACCCGCGCCACTCTGGCCCAGCGACTGTGGGACGCCGAGACCGACGTCTCGCCGATCGCCCCGCTGACCGACGACCATCCGGACATGAATGCTGACGACGCGTTCGAGATCCAACTCGTCAACATTCGCCGCAAGCTCGACGCCGGTGCAGTCGTCATCGGCCACAAGGTGGGTCTGGCGTCCAAGGCGATGCAGGAGATGATGGGCGTCGACGAGCCCGACTACGGTCACCTGCTCGACTCCATGGAGTATCCGGAGGGCGCGCCGATCGAGGCGGCGCGCTTCTGTTTCCCGCGCGTCGAGGTGGAGGTGGGCTTCATCTTGGGTGCTGACATCCCGCCGGAGGGGTGCTCGCAGGAGGAGGCCGCGGCGGCGATCGAGTGGGTCGTCCCGTCGATCGAGCTCATCGACTCCCGGATCCGCGACTGGAAGATCAAGCTGCCGGACACGATCGCGGACAACGCCTCGTCGTGCGGTTACGTCATCGGCCGGCAGCGCGTGCGTCTGGCGGACATCGACGTGGCCGCAATCGATGCGACGCTCTACAAGAACCGCGAGTTCCTCGCCTCGGGCCGCTCCGACGCGGTGTTGGGCAACCCGCTGAACTCGGTGGGATGGTTGGCCTCGACGGTCGCGAAATTCGGCGTCCGACTGCGCAAGGGCGACATCATCCTCCCGGGCACCGCCATTCGCGCGATGGACGCGACGCCGGGCGACACCTTCCGTGCGGAGTTCGCGGGCCTGGGCGACGTGACGATGGCGTTCCGCTAACGGTCCGAGCTCAGGGCGCGCCCGGCTGCCGCGGCCGCGCGGGTGACCAGCGGTTCGAGCCGGGCCAGGGCGTTCTCGTCCGCCGCGCTCGCGGACAGGGCAGCTACTGCCCGTGTGCCGCCGGCGCCCTCCTCGTCGTCGTCGAACACCGGCGCCGCCACGCAGTACAGCCCGGGGGTGAGCTCGGCGCGGTCCACCGCGCGCTTCTTCCGGCGGATCTCGCCGAGCTCCACCTCCAGCGCGTCGGGCGAGGTCAGTGTGGTCTCGGTCCACGCGATCATCGGCCACCGCGCGACGCGGCCGGCGGCATCCTCGTCGAACGCCAGCATCGCCTTTCCCACCCCCGTGCAGTACGCGGGTAGCCCGCCCCCGATCCGTGACGGTGACGGGATCGGGCGTGGGCCGTGCAGTTTGTTGAGATAGACCACCTCGTCCCCGTGCAGGGTGGCCAGGTGGACGGTCGCGCGCGTGGCCTCGAAGAGGTGCGCGAGGAACGGCGTGAGTGCCCGCCGAATCCGCTCATATTCAGGCGAGACGGGGATCGGGTCCAGTTCCTGGACCAGCGGCCCGAGCCGGTAGCGCTGGCCGATCCGCGTCACCGCGTCGTTGCGCTCGAGGGCGGTGAGCAATCGCAGCGCCGTGGACTTGGCCAGCCCCGTCTCCCGCGCTATCTCGCTCAGGGTCATCCCGGTGCCCGCCGCCGTCACACGCAGCACCTCGAAGGCGCGATCGACGGGGGAGGTGGGCGGCTCGGTCATGCGGTGAGTGTAGCGCGCGGGTCAGACATTCCGGACAGATGCTATCGAACGCTTGCGCTAATCATGCGGAGCGATTAGGGTCGTATGTACGTTCTACTGAGGCGGCGTGGGGGGGGGTGAAGATGTCGGAAGCGAAGCCGTTGTTCGCCGTCTCCGATCCACTCGGCGCTGCCGACATGAAGGCGGTCAGTGACGCGGCGCGGGCGGCGACGCTGGCACAGAACCGGGCCGGTGCCACGCGGTTGGAGGCCGCGCACATGCTCGTCCAGCAGTTCTCCCGCGCGGCGGAGGCGGAGGCAGCCGACGCGGAGCGCCGCGAGGCGTCGCCGCGGCCGGCCTATGCGCGGCTCGCTCCGGAGTCGCGGGCCCGGGACCATCTGGCGGCGGCGTGTCAGCTCACGTGCTGGCACGCCGAGCGACTGGTCACGGCCGGAGTGCAGATCCACTCCCGGCTGTCGCGCCTGAGGTCCTCGGTCGACCGGGGGTTGGTGCCCGAGCAACTAGCCATCGATATCGCCTGCAAGTTGGCTGGTGTGCCCGACTCGATCGTCTCCGACGTGGAGGACGAGTTGATGGCCGGTCTCACCGGAGACCTGGAGGGCGGGGACCGGCCGAGTCGCGACGCGGTGGACTCGCGGATCGACGAGCTCGTCGGCCGGTTCGACCCCGCCGGGGCGGAGGAGGCGGAGGCCGAGGCCCTCGCTTCCCGCAAGGTGCGGTTCCGGACCGGCCGCAACGGTATGACCGACCTCTTGGCGAAGCTGCCCCTGGCGGAGGCGGAGTTGTTGCGTGGGCGCATCGAAGCCGAGGCGCGCGCCGCGTCGGAGGACGGCGTTCCCGGGACGCTGGATCAGCTTCGGGCGGACGCCCTCGCGTCGCTGGCGGTGTACGCGAACAGCGGCGATCCGAGCGGCGCGGGCGATGATGGCGCGGGCAGCGGCGACGCGGTCAGCGGTGAAGTCGCGGATGAAGGAGCGATCGAGCTCGGCGATGTCCGAGCGGGCGCGGACCTGCCGCGGCCGTCGCTAGGTAACGCCGCGAACGCCGGGCAGGCGATCCGGATCAGCGTGATCACCGCGGCCGCGCAGGGGCTCCCCAACCGGGTCGAGTTCGTCCACGGCGCGTACAGCAGCTACAGCTGGCTCTGTCAGCAGCTCCTCGAGGGCGACGACGCCAGCGTGCGTTTCGAGCTGATCGATCCCGCGCCCGGCGCCGTGGACTCGCCGGACCACGCACTGCGATACCTGATCAGCCCGGCCATGGCGGAACGGATCCGCCTCCGCGACGGCACGTGTCGGCACCCGGGGTGTTCGGTGCCGGCGAAGGACTGCGACGTGGATCATGTGATCGCGTTCAACAAGCGTGATCCGGAACTGGGTGGGCCGACCCTGGAGTGGAACCTGGTGTGCCTCTGCCGCAAGCACCACCGCGAGAAGACCTTCGGGACCAACGCCTACCGTCCCGGCCCGCTCGGTGAGCTGATCATCCTCACAGAGACCGGCCACCGGCACCGCACCAGACCACGGGGGCCGTTGGCCCGTGCCCGTGACGGTGTCCGGGAACGGGCATGGGAGGACTACGCCGATCGGCTGATCTCCGCGGACGGGTACATCACCAACCCGCCTGGGACGGAGCGGTCCCGCGGGCGACCCGCCTAGCGAACTCCACCGGCGCATGTCGTTGTGCCGTTGAGTGGCACAGCTGTTTGTGGCGTGCGTTCCCCGCGCGCGACACTGCTCTCATGACAGAGAAGACCAAGCTCACAGCAGCGATCGTGGGGTCCGGCAACATCGGCACCGACCTCATGTACAAGCTCGAGCGCAGTGAGTACATCGAGCCCAAGTGGATGATCGGCATCGACGCCGAATCCGAGGGTATGAAGCGCGCCGCCGAACACGGGCTCACCTGCATGGCCGGCGGCGCCGACGAACTGCTCGCCTCGATCGAGGCCGGCGGCGAGAAGCCCGACCTCCTCTTCGAGGCCACCAGCGCATGCGTGCACAAGGAGTACGCGCCCAAGTACGAGGCCGCCGGCATCGTCGCCATCGACCTGACGCCCGCCGCCGTCGGCCCCATGGTGATTCCGCCCGCCAACCTCCGCGAGCACCTGGACGCCCCCAACACCAACATGGTCACCTGCGGTGGCCAGGCCACCATCCCGATGGTCCACGCCGTCTCGTCGGTCGTCCCCGTTGACTACGCGGAGATCGTCGCCTCGGTGTCCAGTGAGTCCGCCGGCCCCGGCACCCGCGCGAACATCGACGAGTTCACGCAGACCACCAAGATGGCCATCGAGAAGGTCGGCGGCGCCAAGCAGGGCAAGGCCATCATCATCCTCAACCCGGCAGAGCCGCCCATGATCATGCGCGACACGATCTTCTGCTCGATCCCCGAGGACGCGGACCACGACCTCATCACCACCGCCATCCGCAAGCGCGAGAAGGAGATCCAGGAGTACGTGCCGGGCTACCGGCTGCTCCAGGAGCCGCAGTTCGACCCGCCCACCGAGATCACCGGCGGCATGGCCCGCGTGGCGATCTTCGCCGAGGTCGAGGGCGCGGGAGACTTCCTGCCGCCCTACGCCGGCAACCTCGACATCATGACCGCCGCCGCCGCGAAGGTGGGCGAAGAGATCGCCAAGAGCAAGCTCGGAGTGTGACAGACATGGACAAGACCAACCCGCTCAACGCCCGGGCCCGCGCCTACAGCGACGAGCTCGACATCCGCATCACCGACTCCTCGCTGCGCGACGGCTCCCACCACAAGCGCCACCAGTTCTCGGTGGAGGACGTCCGCAACGTCGTCGCCGCCCTCGACGGCGCGGGAGTGCCGGTCATCGAGGTCACCCACGGCGACGGACTCGGCGGCGCGTCGTTCAACTACGGCTTCGCCAAGTCCTACGACCAGGAGCTCATCAAGGCCGCGGCGGAGACCGCCAAGCAGGCCAAGATCGCGTTCCTCACGCTGCCCGGCCTGGGCATCAAGGACGACATCCTCAAGGCGCGCGACAACGGCGGCTCGATCTGCCGCGTCGCCACGCACTGCACCGAGGCCGACGTCTCGATCCAGCATTTCGGCTACGCCCGCGAGCTGGGCCTCGAGACCGTGGGCTTCCTCATGATGAGCCACACCCAGCCGCCGGAGGTGCTCGCCAAGCAGGCGCGCATCATGGCCGACGCCGGCTGCCAGTGCGTCTACATCGTCGACTCGGCCGGCGCGCTGGTCATGGACCAGGTCTCCGACCGTGTCTCCGCGCTCGTCGCGGAACTCGGCGACGACGCCCAGGTGGGCTTCCACGGCCACGAGAACCTCGACATCGGCGTGGGCAACTCGATCATGGCGATCCGCGCGGGTGCCCAGCAGATCGACGGCTCGACCCGCCGCTTCGGCGCGGGCGCGGGCAATACGCCCGTCGAGGCGCTCGTGGGCTGCTGCGACAAGCTCGACATCCGCACCGGCATCGACTTCTTCAAGATCGCCGACGCGGCCGAGGACGTCGTCCGTCCGCTCATGCCCAACGAGTGCATCGTCGACCGCCAGGCCATGATGCTCGGCTACGCGGGCTGCTACTCGTCGTTCCTCAAGCACGCCGAGGGGCACGCGCAGCGCTACAACGTGCCCGCGTCGGAGATCCTGCTCCGCGCCGGCGAGCGTCGTCTGGTCGGCGGTCAGGAGGACCAGCTCATCGACATCGCGTTGGAGATCCAGAAGGAACTGGCGAACGCCTGATCCTCACCCCGCCCGCCGCAGTCGCGCACCCGGGGCGGGGCGGGGGCGCCGTGGCTGTCACGGGTCGACCCTGACCCCGCCGAGTGCCCAGGTCACGACCGGCTCGAGGGTCGCCGCGTCGACCAGTTGGAGGCGGCGGGAGTGCAGTAGCAGCTGCGCGGCGGGAGCCTCGGGCGTCCTGCGGAGTTCGCGGCGCAGGGCGGCCATGAGGACGCGGTCGGGCCAGGTGAGCCGCGCCGGGTCGAGGTCCCCGCGGAGCTGGAATGTGGTGACGGCGCGGCGGGTCGAGGCGACGAGCTTGGCGGCCAGGTCACCGCGCCCGGGGTCGTCGGCGGGGGAGAGTCCGACGACGACGAGGGCTGCGCGCCCGGGAGCGGAGCGGATCGCCCGGATGATCCGACGTCGCCCGAGGATGCGGGTCGCGTTGACAGGTGCGAGCACGATCAAGGGGTCGGCGTCGTGGGCGGTGGTCAGCGTCGACAGTTCGACGGCGGGCGTGCTGAGCTGCTCCGCTAGGGCGACGGCGTAGCGGCGCGTGGAACCGTACTTCGAGGTGAAGGCGACGAGCGGGGAGTTCACGCTCCCCAGTCTGTCACCGTGGACTTACTCGGAGTAGGAAACCTCGACGCGGTCGGTCTTGGGCAGGAGCTGACAGCTCAGGACGTAACCCTCCTCGACCTCCTCGGGGTCGAGGATCCCGTTGTGGATCATCTCGACCTCTCCGGACTTGAGGATGCAGGCGCACGCGGAGCACTCGCCCTTGCGGCAGGAGAACGGCGCCTTGATGCCCTTGGAGAGCAGGACGTCGAGGAGGGGGGTCTGACGTGGCCAGGGCACCTCGTGCACCTCGTCGTCGAGCTCGACGATCGCGGTGGCCGGGCCGGCCCCGTCCTCGCCGGGGGAGTCGTCGATGACGATCTCCGCGAACGGGTCTCCCTCGATGGAGGAGAACACCTCGGTGTGGATGAGGTGCATGTCGGCGCCGGAGCGGCGCAGGCCGTTCTTGACGGTCTCCATGAACGGCGCGGGGCCACAGATGTAGGAGTGGCGCTTGGCGGCGACCGGCTGGAGGAGGTTGCCGATCATCTCGGCGGTGGGGATGCCGGAGACGGACTCGAGCCAGTGGACGACCGTGAGGCGGTCGGGGTTCTTGCGCTGCAGGTCCTGCAGCTCGTCCTTGAAGATGACCGAATTCTCGTCGCGGTTGGCGTACACCATGACGATGTGGCCGGTGCCCTGCGCGAGCGCGGACTTGAGGATCGACATCACCGGGGTGATGCCGGATCCGGCGGCCAGGAGGATGAAGTCCTGGTCGAGGTTCTTGGGGGTGAAGATGCCGGACGGTGCGAGCACGTGCATGCTCATGCCGGCCGCGGCGTTGTCGCACAGCCAGTTGGAGCCGTAGCCGTCGATCGTGCGCTTGACGGTCACCTTGAGACGGGCGTCCTCGGTGGGGGAGCTCGACAGGGAGTAGCAGCGCGCGACGGAACCCGTCCGGTCGCTCGGGATCCGCAGGGTGAGGAACTGCCCCGGGGTGTACCTGAAGTCGTCTTCGCCGCCTGCGGGGATGTCGAAGACGATCGACTTGGCGTCGGCGGTCTCCTCGATCACGTCTGCGATCGTGAGTGCGCGGACGAAGGAGCCGAGCTGTGGGGTGTCGGTCATGGATGCGGAGCCTATCGCTTTGATACGCGGGGGACGGGGGTCGCAGGGCACTGTCGCAGACGGCGGCGACCTCCACCGAGCGCTTCCCACTCAGTGGAAGTCCTGTGCCGTTGCGGTGTCACTCGGGGACGAACAGCGGGTTGACCATGTGTTCGTCGTCGGCCGGGTCCACGCCCTCGGAGATGGTCAGCAGACCCTCCGCGTAGGCGTAGCGGATGCTCGCCAGCATCCGGGGGCAGGTGTCCTCACCCTCCGGCCGTTCGCCGCCCGCGCGCCAGTCGGTGAGTACGGGGCACGTGCGGTCGCTGCCCTCGGTCCACTGGATGGACGTGTGCTTCTCGCTGTTCTTGCGAACCGAGACGCACGCCCCGCAGCTACGGCACTCGACGGGTTGGAAGCCCGCTCGTGTGTAGGTCTCGCGGTCGAGGTCGGTGTACGAGTGGAGTCGCGCGGCGCGCGCCGGGTCGGTGTCGTCCCAGGTCGGCGCGCGCCGCGCGTCGTTCTTCTTGAACATCAGTTCTGCGACCGGGTGGCGCCCGCCTCGCCGGCGACCTCTGCCATGCCGGTGTACTGGGTCTGCTCGTCGGAGATCTCGGCCTCACCGGCCTCCTGCCTGCGCATGTTCTCGGCGACCTCCTTCTCCCAGTACTGGTTGGCGGCGGTGGTGTCGACCTCGAACTCGAAGCGCTCGGTCATCTCCGGCGTCACCTTGTCGCGGTCCACGTAGAACTGCTCGTACCAGCGGCGGAGCTGGTAGACGGGGCCGTCCTCCTCGCAGAGGAGCGGGTTGGCGATCTGGGACTTGCGCTGCCAGATGCGGACGTCCTGGAGGAAGCCCTCGCCGAAGAAGGTCGCGATCTTGGCGGCCATCTTCTCGGAGGTGGCGTCGTCGAAGCCCCGGGGCTTCTTGACCGACAGCCCGTACATCAGCACGAACGAGTTCTGGTCGATCGGGTAGTGGCAGTTGATGAGGATGGCCTCGGTTTCGAAGCCGCCGTACATCTGCTTGAGCGGGTTGATCATGTACGCCGGGCCGAAGTAGGAGGCCTCGGATTCGAGCAGCGTGTCCCCGTACTTTCCGCCGGACGGGTCGTGGTCGGGACGCCCCTTGGTGTTGAGGTACTGGGTCGCCTTCTGGCCCTCGAAGACGTTCTTGAAGTAGGTCGGGAAGGCGTAGTGGATGTAGTAGAAGTGCGCCATGTCGACCACGTTGTCGACGATCTCCATGCAGTTGGACCCCTCGATCACGAGGCGGTTCCACTGCCAGTCGGTCCACTCGCCGGTCTCGTACTCGGGGATCGCGGGGATGGCGTCCTCGGGCTGCGGCGGTTTGCCCTCGTGGTCGTGCCACACGAAGACCTGGCCGGACTGGACGTTGGTGATCCAGGAGCGGGTCTTGGCGCGCAGGGGCACGCGCTTGGCGTACGGGATGCCCTTGCACTTGCCGTCGCCGCCCCAGCGCCAGTCGTGGAAAGGGCAGGCGATGTTGCCGTCCTTGATGGAGCCGTCGGACAGGTCCCCACCCAGGTGGCGGCAGTAGGCGTCGAGGACGTTGATCTCGCCCTCGTCGTTCGCCCACACCACGAGCTTGGTGCCGAAGGCCTGGATGGAGTGGGGCTCGCCGTCGGTGAACTCCTTGGCGGTGCCGATGCAGTGCCATCCGCGCGCGTACCGATCCCGGACCTCGCCGGTATCGATTTCGCGGACGGCTCCGGGGGCCGAACCGGGTGCGGTCATGATGATCCTCCTGAGTGGCGCGAGCCGTATGAGAACAGGTTATAGAATGAGGTGGCGGGCCACAACCAGGGAGCGTTCGTGCTGGCACGGGGTGCCAGGGTGTTCCGCCTGCTAGGGGTTGCCTGGTGCAAAACTGTAACGTGTTCTAGCCTAGACCGCATCACTCCCACGCACTGCCAGAGAGGTACACATGAGCGAGTACGCCTCCCACGAGGTCATCGACCGCATCAAGGCCCTGCTGCCCGGTTTCGCCGAGCGCGCCCAGGAGACCGAGGACCTGCGCAAGGTCCACCCGCAGAACATCGCGGAGCTCGATGAGGCCGGCTTCTTCAGGCTCTGTCAGCCGGCCCAGTGGGGCGGCTACGAGGCGGACATGGAAACCTTCTACACCGCCGCCATGACGATCGCGACCGCGTGCCCGTCCACCGGTTGGTGCGCGAGCATCCTCGGCATTCACAACTGGCACCTGGCGCTGTTCCCGCAGCAGGCGCAGGAGGACGTCTGGGGCGAGGACCCGACCGTGCGGATCTCGTCGTCGTACGCCCCGATGGGCGCGGCCAAGAAGACCGCCGACGGGCTGGTGCTCAACGGCAAGTGGTCGTGGTCCTCCGGTAGTGACCACGCCGACTGGGTCTTCGTGGGCGGTCCGGTCCTCGACGAGAACGACAAGATGGTGGACTTCTGCACCTTCCTGGTCGAGAAGTCGCAGTACGAGATCGTCGACGTGTGGCACGTCGTCGGCCTCAAGGGCACCGGGTCCAACGACATCGTCGTCTCCGACGCGCTGATCCCCGAGCACCGTGTCCTGTCCTTCGGCCTCATGGCCGCCACCAAGGCGCCGGGGCTCGAGGTCAACACCAACCCGATCTACAAGATGCCGTGGGGCACCATCCACCCCACCACCATCTCCACGCCGATCGTCGGCATGGCGTTCGGCTGCTACGACGTCCACCGCTCGCACCAGCAGGAACGGGTCCGCGCCGCGTTCGGGACCAAGGTCAAGGACGACCCGTTCGCGAAGGTCCGTCTGGCCGAGGCCGCCGGCGACATCGACGCCGCGTGGCTGCAGCTCATGCGCAACGTGCGTGAGGAGCAGGACCTCATAAGAGCCGGGGATTTCCCGGGCATGGACATCCGCACGCGCGCTCGCCGCGACCAGGTCCGCGCCACGCAACGCGCGATCGACGCGATCGGGCTGCTGTTTCAGAACTCCGGTGCCCGCGCGCTCGAGGTGAGCTCGCCGATCCAGCGGTTCTGGCGCGACGCCAACGCGGGTAGGGTCCACGCCGCCAACGAGGCGACGAAGGCGTACATCATGTATGGACAGAACGAGTTCGGCGAGAAGGTCACCGACTCGATGGTCTGATCCGTCGTCGGCGGATCGAGAGGACTGGCATTTATGGCGATCAGCAATTTCGGGTACGTCCGGGTCTTCGCCACGGACATGGACGCCTGGCGCGAGTACGGCACCAAGGTTCTGGGCTTCGTCGTGGGCTCGGGCGAGGACCCCGACGCCCTCTACTTCCGTATGGATGACCATCCCCACCGGTGGATCATCGTCCCCGGCGAGGAGGACAAGCTCTCCGCGGTCGGCTGGGAGTGCGCCAACGAGGGCGAGTTCGAGGACGTCAAGCGGCGCCTCGACGCGGCCGGGGTGCCGTGGGAGGACGCGCCGGCCGAGGTCAAGCGTGACCGCAAGGTGCGCGGGCTGATCACCTGCCAGGACCCGGCCGGGTTCACGCTGGAGATCTACCACACCATCGCGCTGCAGCACCGCCGCATCCCGACGCCGTACGGCCACGAGTTCGTGACCGGCGACCAGGGGGCGGGCCACATCGTGCTGTCCACGCCGGACGAGGCCGCCGCGCTCGAGTTCTACCGGGACGTGCTGGGCTTCTCCCTGCGCGACTCGATGAGCCTGCCGCCGGAGATCGTCGGCCGCCCGGCCGACGGCGAGCCGGCGTGGCTGCGGTTCCTCGGGTGCAACCCGCGCCACCACTCGCTCGCGTTCACGCCGTTCCCCAACCCGACCGGGATCATCCACCTCATGGTGGAGGTCGGAACGGCGGACGACGTCGGGCTGGCGCTCGACCGGGCCATGCGCAAGAAGGTCCGGCTGTCCGCCTCGCTCGGTCGGCACGTCAACGACAAGATGCTGAGCTTCTACATGAAGACGCCCGGCGGCTTCGACTGCGAGTACGGCTGCGAGGGCCAGCTGGTGGAGGACGACGAGAAGTGGGTCGCCCGTGAGTCCACGGCCGTGAGCCTGTGGGGTCACGACTTCTCCGTCGGCTGCAAGTAGTTCCCTAGGCTGGGCCCCGTACCCCCGCGGGGCCCGGCCGTCGACGCGCCCACCCCGACGATCTTGAGTCCAGGAAGGACCGACCCCCATGAGCAGCACCGACGAACGCCCGGAGGGGCAGTCCTTCAGCAGCCGTGAACTGCGCGACGCGCTGGGCCAGTTCTGCACGGGCATCACCGTCATCACCGCGGTCGAGGACGACAAGCCGGTGGGCTTCGCCTGCCAGTCGTTCTCGGCGTTGTCGCTCGAACCGCCCCTCGTGCTGTTCTGCCCGATGAAGACGTCGGGGTCGTGGAAGGGCATCGAGAAGGCGGGCCGGTTCGCGGTGAACATCCTCTCCGAGGAGCAGGAGGACGTCTCGTCGACGTTCGGCCGCCGCGGGGACGACAAGTTCGCCGAGATCGACTGGTCGCCCAGCCCGCTGGGCTCGCCGGTGATCGACGGCGTGATGGCGTGGCTGGACTGCGAGATCGACCAGGTCCTCGACGGCGGGGACCACTGGATCGTGCTCGGCCGGGTCGACAACCTCGGCCCGACCAAGCGGGACATCCGCCCGCTGCTGTTCTACCGCGGCGCCTACCTCAGCATCGAGGAGGACGTCGTGGATCCCACGCCGGAGCAGGAGGAACTCGAGAACTTCATCACCTCCGCCGACAGCTACACCTGGCTGTGAGCGGGGTGACGGGGCCGCTGGCGAAGGCGCTGGCGGAGGCGGAGGAGATCATCCGGTCGGCGCCGCACGTGCGCACCGACGAGGACGTGGCCGAGGGGCTCGAGTACCTGCTCGGGACGATCCGCGGCGCGATCGAGACGGGCCAGCACCGCGGACGCACGCACCCGCAGCTGTTCGAGGCGACGGGCCCGTACACCAAGATGGGCCTGGACAACCCGGACACGTTGTACTTCTACGCCAATCTCGCCGACGGCGCGGAGTACGAGATCGAGGGCCGCCGCGGCACCACGGCGGACCTGTCGTTCCAGGTCATGGCGGGGACGTACTCGGCCGACGAGCGCGCCGCGTCGCACGCGGCGTTCGACGACCGTCGCCTCGAGATCGACGAGCGGGGACGGTATGGCTTCCGCCTGGGACCGGCGAGGTACGACGACGACGAGGGCGACCCCGGCTACGTGGTGCTACACCCCGGGTCGTCGATGATCGCCGTCCGCGAGGTGTTCTCCGACTGGAGCCGGGAGGAGGCCGGGTCGGCGATCATCCGCAGACTCGACACGGTCGGCACCGCGCCGGAACCCGTCTCGCTCGCGGGGCAGGAGAAGTTCTACGCCAAGCTCGCCGAGGCGCTCGTCGGGCGGCTGCGGACGTGGCTGGCCTTCCCCGGTTGGTTCTTCGGCGAGCAGCCGCGCAATACTCTCTACGTGCCCCGGCAGACCCCGGGGGGGCTCACCACCCAGTTCTCGTCCGCCGGGATCTTCGAGCTCGGCCCGGACGAGGCGATCGTCATCTCGGTGCCCGATGCCGGCGTGCCCTACCAGGGCTTCCAGCTGGGCAGTATGTGGTACGCCTCGCTGGAATACGTGCACCAACAGACGAGTCTCACCGCGGACCAGGCGCAGGTCACCTCCGACGGGCTCATCCACCTTGTGGTGTCCGAGCGCGATCCCGGGCTGGCCAACTGGGTCGAGACGCTCGGCCGCCGCGAGGGCATCATGCAGTTCCGGTGGCAGCGGACCGACGGGCCCATCGGCCCGGAGCTCGGCCCCACGCTGAAGGTCATACCGTTCGACCGGGTGCCCGACGAGGTCCCGTGCCACGACGAGTTGAGCGTGACCGGGGAGCAGTGGCGTGAGCGCATCGCCGCTCGTCAGCAGGCGTTCGCCCGGCGCGGATTGTCGTGAGAAGGGGACTGTCGTGAGAAGGGGACCGTCGTGAGCGATGAAGACCGGGTCCACGTCGGGACCGTCGACGATCTCCACGCCAGCGCCTCGCGCACCGTGGGTCTCGAGGACTTCGGCGACGGCGAGGACCGCCACCGGGAGGCTCTGGGCGTTCTGCTCGACTCCCTGCACTCGGACGCGGGGCTGACCCCAGCCGGGAGCAAGTACTGGCGCTCCGTGCTCAAGGGAGCGCTGACCGCGAGGCTCCTGTCGACGTCGGCCCTCGCGTCCGACCCCGCGGGAGCGGAGGTGGCGATCGAGCGGCCCGTCGTCGTCACCGGGTTGCCCCGCACCGGCACCACGGCGTTGCACCGGCTCCTGGGCGCCGACCCGGCCAACCAGGGGCTCGAGCTGTGGTTGACCGAGGTCCCGCAGCCACGGCCCCCGCGCGAGACGTGGGAGGACGACCCCGCCTACGTCGGCCTACGGGACCTGTACTCCGGCTTCATGGCGGAGAACCCCGACTACGGCGGCGTGCACTACATCTCCGCGGACGACCTTGAGGAGTGCTGGCAGTTGCTGCGGCAGTCGCTCACGTCGGCGTCGTACGAGTGCCTGGCCCGGCTCGACGGCTACTCGCAGTGGCTGGCCGGCGCCGACTGGGTGCCCGCGTACCGGCGGCACAAGCGGAACCTCCAGCTCATCGGGGCGAATGATTCCGAGCGTCGCTGGGTGCTCAAGAACCCGAGTCACCTGTTCGCCCTCGATGCGTTGCTCGAGGTCTACCCCGACGCGGTCGTGGTGCAGACGCATCGCGATCCGCGCAAATCCATGGCGTCGATGTGCTCGCTCGCGCACAAGACCGCCGCGGAATGGTCCACGCGGTTCACCCCGGAGTACATAGGTGAGTCACAGCTGGACTTCTGGGCGCGGGGCGTCGAGACCTTCGACGCCGCCCGCGCGCGGCACGAGGCGGGCCCGACGTCACGGGCGACGTTCGTCGACGTCGATCACCATGAGCTGCTGGCCGACCCGGCCGGCGTGGTGGAGCGCGTCTACGGCGCCGTCGGCACGGAGCTGCCGGAGGACGTGCGCGCGGGCGTGGTGGCCGAGAACGACAAGAGCCTGTCCGGAGACCGCGCCCCCGCGCACCGCTACACGCTCGCCGACTACGGGCTCAGCGAGGAGCGGATCGCGGAGCGGTTCGCCGGCTACCGCGGCCTGGAGCGCTAGAGGTATCTGCGGACCGCGTCGATGATCGTCTCGGCCACGTCCTGCGTGCACACCAGCAGGTCCGGGAACTCGATCTGCTCGGTGTTGTAGACCAGCTCGGAGCCGTCCAGGGCGCTGGCGTGCAGGCCGCGTTGCTGCACCACGCCCACAGTGGCCGCGGAGTCCCACTGGTGGTGACCGCTGGTGTGGATGTACGCGTCGCACTCGCCCTCGAGCACGGTGGCGGTCTTGCCGCCGCCGGATCCGAGGTGGACCAGGGAGGCGTCGAGCTCCTCGGCGAGTTCCTCGGCGAACGCGGGCGGCTCGGCCTCGGAGACGGCGATGCGCAGGCGGTCGTCCTCGCGGGGCGGCACCAGCGGTCCGGGCCGCGGGCCGCGGATGATCGACGTGGGTTGATAGGTGGTGGCGCCGCGCCCGGTGAGGACCCGGCCATAGGCGGGCATGGCGATCGCGCACGCGGTGATGCCCCCGACACCCTCGGGGTCCTTCTCCCACAGGGCCACGTGGACGGCCCAGTCGGGGCGGCCCTCGGTCACGTAGGAGCGCACTCCGTCGAGGGGATCGACGAACCACACGCGGTCGGCCTCCAGCCGGGCGCGGGAGTCGGGGTCCCACTCGCCGAACACGAGGTCGCCGGGCCTCGCCACGGCCAGTCGGTCGATGATGACGGACTGCGCCTCGGCCTCGGCGAACGCACCGAGATCCTCCGGCGCCACCCGTGAGACCCGCAGGTCGGTGAGCAGGCGACCGGCCTGGGCCGCGAGGTCCTCGGCCGACCGCTGGTCGTTGGTCCGTCCGTGCGCGGGGAAGGGGCTCATGCGGGTGATTCTAGTGGCCCCGGCTACAGCCCCGCCGCGACCTCCAGGGCGGCGAGGAGTTCGTGCGGTTGTCCGAGCAGTTGCGCTGTCCCGTGGGCCCTCTTGAAGTACAGGTGGGCGTCGTACTCCCAGGTGATGCCGACGCCCCCGTGGAGCTGGATCGACTCCCCGGCGATCCACTGCAGGGCCTCGGAACAGTAGACCTTGGCCGCGGCGGCCTCGATCTCCGCGGCGTAGGCCGCCTCGTCGGCGGCGGGCCCGTCGCCGAGCGCCTGCGCCTCGGCGACGGAGGCGGCGGCGGAGTAGGACAGCGACCGGGCGGTCTCGACCTTGACGTACATGTCGGCCATCCGGTGCTTGAGCGCCTGGAACGACCCGATGACCCGGCCGAACTGCTTGCGCTCCTGCGTGTACTGCACGGTGGCGTCCAGTACGGCGCGGGCGGCACCGACCTGCTCGGCCGACAGTGCGGCCCACGCGGCGGCGCGCAGGCGGGACAGGAAGCTCGGACGGGTGGGGATCGCGGTGGCCGCGGCGCCGTCGAACTCCACGCGCGCCAGGGTGCGGGTGGGGTCCATCACCGGCACGCGGGTCACGGTGACGCCGGCCGCGTCGGCGGGCAACTCGAACAGGCGGACCTCGTCTCCGGCGACCGCCACGACGAGCAGCGTGGCGGCGGTGTCGGCGCCGAGCACGTGGTGGGCGGTGCCGGTGAGCGTCGCATTGCCCTGCGCCGTGACGTCGGCGCGGACACCCGGGGTGGCCCAGCCGTCGAGCCCCGCCCAGCACAGCGCGGACAGGTGGCCGGCGGCGATTCCGGGCAGGAGGCGGGCGCACGCGTCGGCGTCGCCGGTGGCGAGCACGGCCTGCGCGGCCAGGACGGCCGACCCGAGCATGGGGGAGGGCGTGAGGCGTCGGCCCAGCTCCTCGCACACCAGGTGGGTCTCCAGCCAGGTGGCCCCGGCGCCGTCGTGCTCCTCGGGGATCGACAGTGCGGCGGCCCCGATCTGGTCGACCAGCGTCGCCCACAGTGCGGGGTCGTACCCGTCGTCGGAGGAGAACGCGGCGCGCACGGCCGCGGAGTCGGACTTCTTCTCCAGCAGCGCGGCGACGGACTGCCGCAACGCGGCCTGCTCCTCGGTATCGACACCGGGGGTGGCGGTCGCCGGGGTGGCGGGCGCGGTCATCGGGCGGTCCCCGCGGCTCCGGCACCCTCGCCGCGCAGTGAGTCCAGCACCCGACCGCGGTGGTAGCTCTGGGTGCCCCACGCCGTCTGCAGGGCGCGGGTCTTGGTCAGCCACAGGCCCAGGTCGTGCTCCAGCGTGTAGCCGATCGCGCCGTGCACCTGCAGCGCCGTGCGGGCGGCCAGGTAGGCGGCGTCCGCCACGGCCACGCGGGCGGCGGA
>NZ_KV824017.1:0-4148 GCF_001815995.1 Dietzia sp. HMSC21D01
GTGTCCGGGGCGGCGGCCGGGGCGGGCCCGTCAAGGGCGTCGGGCCGGACCACCCATCGGGCGGGCCCGTGGGCGAGTCCGGCGACCACGCCGGTGCCGCGGATGACCGCCCCGGCCTTCGACTGCTGCGTCATTGGGAGCTCCTAGCGGACCGGGCACCCGCGCCCGGCCGATCGAGTGGTTATGTGACGAGAATAACTAAGACCGCTTGACTTTCCAACCGTTTCGGGCAGAATCCAACACACTCGGTCACAGGCGAAAGGCTCACCATGTACGGCAGCGAGCGACGACGGCGCATCACGGAGACCCTCGCCGCGTCCGGGCGGGTCACCGTGGCCGAACTCGCCGCCGACCTCGACGTGAGCGCCGAGACCATCCGCCGCGACCTGTCGGTCCTGGAATCAGAGGGCCACCTCGAGCGCACGCACGGCGGCGCGGTGTGCGCGGTCCCGGGTGGTCGTGTGGAGCGGACCCTCGCCGCGCGCCGGTCGGAGAACGTCGAGGCCAAGACCGCGATCGGCCGGGCCGCGCTTCGCCTGCTGCCCGCCGCCTGCGGGACCGTGCTAGTCGACGCCGGCTCCACCACCGCGGCCCTCGCCGAGGCGCTGCCCGCCGACCACGGGCTGACGGTCATCACCAACTCGGTCCCCGTCGCCGACGGCCTGCACCGCGCGGCGACCGACGACCTGCACGTGCTCGGCGGGACGGTCCGCGGCCTCACCGGCGGGTGTGTGGGCGCGTCGGTGCTTCGGGCGCTGGAGGCGATCCGCGTGGACGTGGCGTTCGTCGGCGCCAACGGCCTCCACCCCGACCGCGGCCTCACCACCCAGGACCCGGACGAGGCGGCGGTGAAGAACGCCATGTGCGGCGCCGCGCGGCGGGTGGCGGTGCTCGCCGACTCGAGCAAGTTCGGCCACGAGTTCCTCGTCTCGTTCGCCCGCCTCGACCAGATCGATGTGCTGGTCACCGACTCGCCCCCGCCCGGCCCGCTCGCCGCCGCGCTGGACACCCACGGAATCGAGGTCGTGCTGCCATGATCGTCACGCTCACCATGAACCCGTCGGTGGACCGCACCGCGCAGCTGCCGGCGCCGCTCGCCGTGGGCGGGGTCAATCGCATAGCGGCCGTCGACGACTCACCCGGCGGCAAGGGCGTCAACGTCGCACGTGTGGTGGCCGCCGGCGGGGTGGAGGCGCGCGCGGTGTTCCCCGCGCCTCCCGAGGACCCGTTCGTGACGATGTGCGCCGCGACCGGCGTCGCGACATCCGTGATGCCGACGACCGGGGCCGTGCGGATCAACCTCACCCTCGCCGACCCCGAGGGCACCACCACCAAGATCAACTCCCCTGGCCCCGAGCTCGATGCCGCCACGCTCGACCGGGTCCGGTCCACGATCGCGGACCTCGCCCGTGAAGCGCAGTGGGTGGTGCTGAGCGGATCCCTGCCGCGCGGCGTGGAGGACGGCTTCTACGCCGACCTGGTCACCGCCCTGCGTCCGGCGGGGGCGCGCCTCGCCGTCGACACCTCCGACGCACCCCTGGCAGCCCTCGCCGCGCGACTCCCGGAAGCCGCGCCGGACCTGGTCAAACCCAACGGTGAGGAGCTCGGCCAGCTCGCCGGCGTCGACGGCGCGGAGCTGGAACGACGCGCCGTCGACGGTGACACCGGACCCGTGGTCGCTGCCGCACGCGCCCTGCGCGAGCGCGGCGTCGGCGCGGTCCTGGTCACCCTGGGCGGTGCCGGAGCAGTCCTGGTCGACGACGACGAGACGTGGTTCGCGAACGCCCCCGCCGTCCGGGTCAGGTCCACGGTCGGGGCCGGCGACTCCGCGCTCGCGGGATATCTGCTCGCCGGGGCCCGCGGACTCCCGCCGCGGGACCGTCTCGCATGGGCCGTCGGTCACGGCAGCGTGGCCGCCTCCCTGCCCGGCACCGGACTACCGCTGGGCCTCGACCCCGCCACCTTCCGCGCCACGCTCAGGCGCCTCGACTGAGGTCCCCGTCCCCGCCCCACCCCTTCTCACCGCGACACCCCTTCTCACCACGACACGGAGCACGGCCATGAACCAGCCCATCATCGAGACCGCCACCGTGCGGCTCGACGCCGACCTCGGCGGCACCAAGCAGGAGGTGATCCGGGCGCTGGCCCGGACCCTCGTCGACGCCGGCCGCGCCGATGACCACGACACCCTGGTGCGCGACCTCCTCGCCCGAGAGGACAAAGCGGCCACCGGCATGAAGGGCGGGATCGCGATCCCGCACTGCAAGTCCGAGGCCGTGACCTCACCGAGCCTCGCGTTCGCCCGACTCGACCCGCCCGTCGACTTCGGCGCCAAGGACGGACCCGCCGACCTCGTACTGATGATCGGCGCCCCCGCCGGCGGCGGCAAGGAACACCTCAAGCTGCTCGCCACGCTCGCGCGGAACCTCGTGCGGGCCGAGTTCGTGGACTCCCTCCGGGCGGCCGCCACGGCCGAGGACGCGGTCGCGGCCATCGAGAAGGTGCTCGCCGCGCAGGAGCAGAAGGCCTCGTCGTCGTCCTCGTCGGCGCCCGCCCCCACGGCGTCCGGCGGCGGGGCGGCGACCACAACCGACGGTGGTGGCGACGCGCCGCTGCGCCTGGTCGCGGTGACCGCCTGCCCCACCGGCATCGCCCACACCTACATGGCCGCCGACTCCCTGGCCCAGGCCGCGCAGGCGCGTGGCGTCGATCTGCAGGTGGAGACCCAGGGCTCGGCGGGCGCCACCGCCCTCGACCCGGGCGTGATCGAGGCGGCCGACGCGGTCGTGTTCGCCACCGACGTCGGCGTCCGCGACCGCGGCCGCTTCGCCGGCAAGCCCGTCGTCGAGTACGGCGTGAAGAAGGCCATCGACGCCCCCGACCGGGTCCTCGACGAGGCGCTGGCCGCCGCGCGCGACCCCCGCGCCCGTCGCGTGTCGGCCGACTCCGGCGACGGCTCGGGGACCGCCGCGTCGGGCGCGTCCGGCGCCGACGAGCACTGGGCCCGCGGACTGCAGCGCGCGGTGATGACCGGCGTGTCCTACATGATCCCGTTCGTCGCGGCCGGCGGCCTGCTGCTGGCGCTCGGCTTCCTCTTCGCCGGCTACGACGTCGCATTTGTGTGGCAGGAACTGTCCACCTCGTTCACGCTCACCGACCTGCCCGGCGAGGTCTGGTACCTCGACGGCGAGATCGTCTCCGCCGGCACCGCCGGCGCCGAGGCCCTCACCCACACGGGCCTGCGCCTCTACATCGGCGCAGTGCTGTTCGCGATCGGCCAGGCGGCGATGGGCTTCATGATCGCCGTGCTGTCGGGGTACATCGCCTACGGCCTGGCCGACCGCCCCGGCATCGCCCCGGGCTTCGTCGGCGGTGCGCTGTCCGCGACCCTCGGTGCCGGCTTCATCGGCGCCCTGGTCACCGGCATCCTCGCCGGCTACCTCGTGCGCTGGATGACCACGTGGAAGACCCCGCGCTGGTTGTCCGGCCTCATGCCCGTCGTGCTCATCCCGCTGCTCGGCTCGCTCGCGATCGGCCTGCTCATGTTCCTCCTGCTCGGCCGCCCGCTGGCCGGGCTCACCGAGGCCATGGAGTCCTGGCTCGGCGGCATGACCGGCTCCTCGGTGATCCTGCTCGGCGTGATCCTGGGCCTGATGATGTGCTTCGACCTGGGCGGGCCCGTCAACAAGGCCGCCTACACCTTCGCCACCGCCGGCCTGGTCGCCGACAACCCCGCGACGCTGCGGATCATGGCAGCGGTGATGGCGGCCGGCATGGTCCCGCCGCTGGCGATGGGCCTGGCCACCGTCGTGCGCAAGCGGCTGTTCAGCCCTGCCGAGCAGGAGAACGGCCGCGCAGCGTTCCTGCTGGGCGCGAGCTTCATCTCCGAGGGCGCCATCCCGTTCGCCGCCGCCGACCCGCTGCGCGTGATCCCGTCGATGATGGCCGGCGGCGCCGTGACCGGTGCGCTGATCATGGCGTTCTCCGTGGAGTCGTACGCGCCCCACGGCGGCCTGTTCGTCGTGTTCGCCATCAACCCGGTCTGGGGCTACCTCGTCGCGATCCTCGCCGGCACGCTCGTCGCCTGCGCGGCCGTGGTCACCGCCAAGTCCGCGCGCCGGACCCCGGCCGTGGCGCCGGCCGCCGCG
>NZ_KV824018.1:0-6022 GCF_001815995.1 Dietzia sp. HMSC21D01
GCGGGCGTGACGCGGCACGTCGCGGTACTCGCCCGCCACGCGGGGGCCGCCCGCCTCGGCGGTCGAGAAGCGGCTGGTCGAGCCGCCCATCGCGGCGAGCAGGTCCTCGGCGCCCCACATCATCCCGGTGCACCCGGGCGCGGAGGCGATCTCCTCGGCGCGGACCACGCCGAGCGGCGTCTCCACGAGCGCGAGGACCGCCGCCCCGGTCGCGGTGTGAACGTCGGTCACCTGCGCGGCCGACTCGCTCTTGGCGAGCATGACGCAGCGGTACGCGGTCCCGGCGACGGCCTCGAGGTCGGCCGCGTGGTCCTCGGTGCCCACCGGGTTGACGCGCACGATCGTGCGCTCCGGGTCCAGCGACGAGGCGCGCAGCGCCTCCCGGGCCGCGGGGCGGTCGGCCGGCGCGACGGCGTCCTCGAGATCGAGGATCACCACGTCCGCCCGGTCGGCGGCCTTGCCGTAGCGTTCCGGCCGGTCGGCCGGGCAGAACAGCAGCGCGGGCCCGGGCGGGATCCAGGTCGGGGCGGGGGTCATGCCGTCTCCTCCCCCGCCGGCCGCTTGCGCACGAGGGTCTTGCGGACCGCGCGCGCCACGATGTCGCCGTGCTGGTTGCGGCCGATGTGCTCGAGCGTGACGATGCCCTCGCCCGGCCGCGACTTCGACTCGCGCTTGTCCGTACAGACGGTCTCCGCGTACAGCGTGTCGCCGTGCAGCACCGGCTTGGGAAAGCTCACCTCGGAGAATCCGAGGTTCGCCACGATCGTGCCCTGCGTGAGCTGCGCGACCGACAGGCCGACCAGCGTGGACAGTGTGTGCATGGAGTTCATGAGCCGCTCCCCGCCGAAGCCGGGCTGTTCGGCCGCCCACGCCGCGTCCAGGTGGAGCGCCTGCGTGTTCATGGTCAGCGTGGTGAACAGGACGTTGTCCGCCTCGGTCATCGTGCGGCCCGGGCGGTGCAGGTAGGCGGTGCCCACCTCGTACTCCTCGAACCACAGGCCGCGCTGGACTATCTCCTTACGCGTCTCACTCATAGCCCGAGCCCCCGGGCGATGAGCATGAGCTGCACCTCGGTGGTGCCCTCGCCGATCTCGAGGATCTTCGAGTCGCGGTAGTGCCGCGCCACCGGGTACTCGTTCATGAAGCCGTAACCGCCGTGGATCTGCGTGGCGTCGCGGGCGTTGTCCATGGCCGCCTCCGAGGCGACCATCTTGGCGATGGCGGCCTCCTTCTTGAAAGGCTTGCCGGCCAGCATGAGGCGCGCGGCGTCGTGGTAGGCGCAGCGCGCGGTGTGGGCGCGGGCCTCCATGCGGGCGATCTTGAACGCGATGGCCTGGAACTCGCCGATCTTGCGCCCCATGGACTCGCGCTCGCGGGCGTACTTCACCGACTCGTCGACGCAGCCCTGCGCGGCACCGGTGGCCACGGCGGCGATCGCGATGCGGCCCTCGTCGAGGATGGACAGGAAGTTCGCGTACCCGCGGCCCTCCTCGCCGAGCAGGTTCTCCACCGGCACGCGGGCGTCGGCGAACGTCAGCGGGTGGGTGTCCGAGGAGTTCCAGCCGACCTTGTCGTAGGCCGGCTCGGCGGTGAAGCCGGGGGTGCCGGCCGGGACGATGATCGTCGAGATGGCCTTCTTGCCGTTGTCCCGCGTGCCGGTCACGGCCGTCACGGTGACCAGCGACGTGATGTCGGTCCCCGAGTTGGTGATGAACTGCTTGTTGCCGTTGATCACCCACTCGTCGCCGTCCCGCTTGGCGGTGGTCTTGGTGGCGCCGGCGTCCGATCCCGCGCCGGGCTCGGTGAGGCCGAACCCGGCCAGCTTCCGGCCGGCGGCCAGGTCGGGCAGCCACTTCTCGCGCTGCTCGTCGGTGCCGAAGTGGTAGATGGGCATGGCGCCCAGTCCCACGCCGGCCTCGAGGGTCATGGCGGTCGACTGGTCGACCCGGCCCAGCTCCTCCAGCGCCAGCGCGAGCGCGAAGTAGTCGCCGCCCATCCCGCCGAACTCCTCGGGGAAGGGCAGGCCGAACAGGCCCATCTCGCCCATCTGGGCCACGACCTCGTACGGGAAGGTGTGATTGCGGTCGTGCTCGGCGGAGGCCGGGGCGACCACCTTGTCGGCGAAGTCGGCGACCGTCGACTTGAGGTCCGCGTAGTGCTCTTCCAACTCAGGCATCGCCTGCTCCTTCGGATTCATCAGTGGAGGGGTGGGGCTCGACGGTCGCGAGCAGGTGGTCGGCGGGCACCTGCTCGCCGGTGGTGACATGCACCCGGACCACGCCGTCGATCGGCGCGGTGAGCGAGTGCTCCATCTTCATGGCCTCGACGGCCAGGATGTTCTGCCCGGCCGTGACCTCGTCGCCGTCGGAGGCGAAGCAGGCGATGACCGAGCCGGGCATGGGGCTGAGGATCTGGCCGTCCGCCGCGCCGCCGTCGTGGATCCGGGAGTCGATCAGCGGAAGCAGCCGCAGATCCCACGTGCCGCCGTCGCCGGCCACCCAGAACGTGTCCGACGCCTTCGGGTCACGCGAGCGCACGACGGTCCACCGCTGCTGCGTGCCGTCGATCGTCAGCCTCAGGGAGGCGCCGTCCCGCGCGACCCGGGCGTGATGGCGGGCCGCGACCCTCGGCTCCTCGGTGGATCCGATGGTCGCGTCGGTGATGGTCACCTCGGCGTCGTCGGGCGTGCCCTTCAGACCCACGGTGACGGCCTCGGAACCGGCCCCGGAATCGAGCCGCGTCCACACCTCCGCCCGGCCGCCGATCCGCCAGCCGTTGGGCACGTCCCACGGACCGCGGCGCCGCGCGGGCACCCGGGACCACCGCTCCTCGGTCCGGTGCATCGCCACGGCGACCAGCGCGCCCTCGGGCGCCGGGGTGGCGACGTAGTCGTCGACCGACCGGTCGAGCAGCCCCGTGTCGAGGTCCCCCGCGATCACCTCGGGGCGGGAGAGCAGGAAGCGGCAGAAATCGACGTTCGTCCGCAGGCCCAGCACGTGGGTCCCGGCCAGCGCCGCGTCGAGCCGCGCCAGCGCCTCGGCCCGGTCGGCCCCGTGGGCGATGACCTTCCCGAGCATGGGGTCGTAGTCACTGCCCACGACCGTGCCGACCCGCAGGCCGGAGTCCACGCGGATCCCGTCCCCGGACGGCTCCTCGAGTCCGAGCACCGTGCCGCCGGTGGGCAGGAAGCCCCTCGCCGGGTCCTCGGCGTACACGCGCGCCTCGATCGCGTGGCCGGTGAGGGTGATATCGGACTGGCGCAGCGTGAGCTCCTCGCCCGCGGCGATACGCACCTGCCAGTCGACGAGGTCCACGCCGGTGACCATCTCGGTGACCGGGTGCTCGACCTGGAGGCGGGTGTTCATCTCCATGAAGAAGAACTCGTCCGGGGCGTGTGCCGAGACGATGAACTCGACCGTGCCCGCGCCCACGTAACCCACCGACCGCGCCGCGTCACACGCCGCCTGACCGATCCGCTCGCGGGTCGCCTCGTCGAGCAACGCGCTGGGCGCCTCCTCGATGACCTTCTGGTGGCGCCGCTGCAGCGAGCACTCGCGCTCACCCAGATGGATGACGTTGCCGTGGGTGTCCGCCAGGACCTGCACCTCGATGTGGCGCGGGGTGTCGACGAACCGCTCGAGGAACAGGGTGTCGTCGCCGAACGCGCCCGCGGACTCCCGCCGGGCGGACTCGAGCGCGGCCGGCAGCTCGGCGGGATCGGAGACGCGGCGCATCCCCTTGCCGCCTCCACCCGCAGAGGGCTTGACGAGGACCGGGTACCCGACCGCCTCCGCGCCCGCGATGAGCTCGTCGTCGGTCAGGCCGGGCCTGGAGATCCCCGGCACGGTGGGCACGTCACGCTCCGACACCGCCGCCTTGGCGGTGATCTTGTCTCCCATGGTCTCGATCGCCGACGCCGGCGGCCCGATGAAGATCAGGCCCGCCTCGTCGAGCGCGCGCGCGAACCGCGCGTTCTCCGACAGGAAGCCGTACCCCGGGTGAACCGCCTGCGCACCGGTGCGGCGGCAGGCGTCGATGACCTTGTCGATGTCGAGGTAGGACTGAGTGGCCTGCGCCGGTCCCAGGCGGACCGCGGCGTCGGCCATACGCACGTGCAGCGCGTCGGCGTCGGCATCGGAGTAGACGGCGACCGAACGGATCCCGGCCGCCCGCAGCGAGCGGATCACGCGGCACGCGATCTCACCCCGGTTGGCCACCAGGACGGTGTGGAGTTTCTGTGACAGTTTCTCTGACATGGCGCTGCTCACATCCTGAAGACGCCGTTGTTGACCGGCTCGAGGGGGGCGTTGGCCGCGGCCGCGAGGGCCAGGCCGAGGACGGTACGGGTGTCGGCGGGGTCGATGATCCCGTCGTCCCACAGGCGGGCCGTCGAGTAGTACGCCGTCGACTGCTCGTCGAACTGCTCGCGGATCGGGGCCGTGAACTCTGCCTGCTGCTCGTCCGTCCACTCCCCTCCCGCCTTGGTCACCTGCGCGGCACGCACCGAGGCGAGGGTGTCCGCCGCCTGCGGGCCGCCCATCACGGCGATGCGCGCGTTGGGCCACATCCACAGGAAGCGCGGCGAGTAGGCGCGGCCGCACATCGAGTAGTTGCCGGCGCCGAACGACCCGCCGACGACGACGGTGAACTTGGGCACCCGGGCACACGCGACCGCGGTGACCATCTTGGCGCCGTTTTTGGCGATGCCCCCGGCCTCGTACTGCCGGCCCACCATGAAGCCCGTGATGTTCTGCAGGAAGACCAGCGGGATCTTGCGGCGGTCGCACAACTCGATGAAGTGCGCGCCCTTGAGCGCGGACTCGGAGAAGATGACGCCGTTGTTGCCGATGATCCCCACCGGGTGCCCGTGGATGTGGGCGAACGCGGTGACCATCGACGTGCCGTAGTTCTCCTTGAACTCCGTGTACTCGCCGCCGTCGACGATCGTGCCGATGATGTCGCGCACGTCGTACGGCTTGCGGGAGTCGACGGGGACGAGGTCGTAGAGGTCGCTCTGGGGGCGCGCGGGCTCGCGGGGCTCGAGCACCTCCCAGTCCGGCTCGGGGGCCGGCGGGCACGTGGCGACGATCTCGCGGACCTTCATCAGTGCGTCGTAGTCGTCGTCGGCCAGGTGGTCCACGACACCCGAGGTCTTGGCGTGCAGGTCGCCGCCGCCGAGCTCCTCGGCGGTGACCTCCTCGCCCGTCGCGGCCTTCACCAGCGGCGGCCCCGCGAGGAAGATGGTGCCCTGGTTGCGGACGATGACGGCCTCGTCGCTCATCGCCGGCACGTAGGCGCCACCCGCGGTGCACGAGCCCATGACCGCGGCGATCTGCGGGATGCCCTTGGCGGACATCGTGGCCTGGTTGTAGAAGATCCGGCCGAAGTGGTCGCGGTCCGGGAAGACCTCGTCCTGCTGCAGCAGCATGGCCCCGCCCGAGTCCACGAGGTAGATGCACGGCAGGTTGTTGGCCAGCGCCACCTCCTGGCCGCGCAGGTGCTTCTTGACGGTCATCGGGTAGTAGGTGCCGCCGGAGACCGTCGCGTCGTTGGCGATGATCAGGCACTCACGGCCGGAGACCCGCCCGATCCCGGCGACGACACCCGCAGCGGGCGCCTTGCCGCCGTACATCTCCTCGGCGGCCAGGGGCGAGAGCTCGAGGAACGGGCTGCCCGGGTCGAGCAGGACGTCCACGCGCTGCCGGGCGAGGAGTTTGCCCCGCTCGAGATGGCGCGCGCGGGCCTTCTCCCCGCCGCCCTGCGCGGCCCGCTCGAGGCGCTCGCGGAGGTCGGCGAGCAGTTCCTCGTGGGCCTGGCGATTGGTGGTCGCGGAAGTCATCAGCGCCGCTCCCTTTCAGTTAAGTCGGATTAACTGAAAACGACGATAGTGCCGCGGCTCACAAAAGTCCAGAGCTGCCGGCGGTTGGCCCGGGACAACTTGGCGCGACTCGAGGGCAGCCGCGCGGCACCGGCCCGGACAGCCCCCGCGACCGGCCGAGTCGCAGCCGCGCGCGGCCAGCCC
>NZ_KV824019.1:0-5559 GCF_001815995.1 Dietzia sp. HMSC21D01
CGGGCGCCGACCGCGTTGCCGGCGAAAGTGCCCAGCCCGCCGGCCGCGCCGGCGATCGCGAGCAGGCCCGCCTGTTCGAGGGCGGACGCGTCCTCCTGCGCCTTGGCGACGAACGCCAGATAGAGGGTGAGGAACCCCGTCATGAACCGCACCAGCGCGACCGCCCAGAGATTCGCCAGGACGTTCCTGCCGAGCGGCCGGGTGAGCACGGCGCGCAGCCCACTTCTCACCGACCCTCCGTGTCCCGACCACAGGGAGGCGGATTCGTCGTCCTCCGACGCCTCGGCGTGCGCGGGGATCGTCATGGACACGTAGGCGGCCACCAGGGCGACAGCGGCGAGCAGCCACAGCGCGGTGGAGGAGTCCCAGATCCACGCCACGGCGCCGGCGGCGGCCCCGGCTACCACGCTGCCGCCGACATGCCCCAGCACCGTCAGGCGGGAGTTGGTCCGGACAAGGTCCAGCGCCGGCGGCAACACGTGCGGGGTGATGGAGGCCTTGACCACGCCGAACGTCTTGGACAGCACGAGCATGCCCAGGGCGAGCGGGTAGAGCAGCCACGTGTCGAAGTTCAGGCCGAGGACCACCGCGAGCACCGCGCGCAGGGTGAACGTCAGCGAGACGGTGAGCCGACGGCCACTGCGCAGGCGGTCGAGGGCCGGGCCGATGACAGGCGCGATCAGCGCGAACGGGGCGACCGTCACCAAGAGGTACAACGCGACGTTGCCGCGCGACTCCGCGGTCGCCGCCGAGAAGAACAGGGTGTTGGCGAGGGCGACCGCGAGGATGGCGTCACACGCGAAGTTCGCCACGGTGACGTAGCTCAGCGGTGCCAGCCCCGAGCGGGCCGCGCCGTCGGCGTGGAAGACCCGGCGCATCCCCCGCCCGGCGGAGGCGGCGGCCCGCCTGGCTGCTCCCCGGGGGCGCTCACCCAACGAGTCGCACCTCGTACATCTGCGGCCACAGCTTGCCGGTGACCAGGAGGTTCTCCGAGCCCGGCAACGACGCGATCCCGTTGAGCACGGCGTCCGGGTCAGCGGGCCGGGGCCGGCCGAGCTGCGCGGCGTCGTAGATAGCCGTGACCTCGCCGGTGCCGGGATCGATCCGGACGATCTCGTCGGTCATCCACACGTTCGCCAGGACGGCGCCGTCCACACACTCCAACTCGTTGAGCTGTCGCACCGGCGTGCCGCCCGAGGTGACGGCGACGGTGCCGGTCGGTTCGAACGTGGCCGGGTCCCGGAAGGTCAAGGTGTCCGAGCCGTCGGTCATCACCAGACCGGAGCCGTCGAAGCACAAGCCCCAGCCCTCGCCCTGGTACTGGGCCTCCGACCGGATCTCGAGGGTCTGCGGGTCACGGTTGTGGGCGACCCCCTTCCTCCACGTCAGCGTCCACAGCGTGTCGGGGGTGACGGCCAGGCCCTCGCCGAACTCGTCATCCGCCATCTCCACGGTCACCGCGTCCCCACCCTCGAGCGGCCGACGCTGCACCACCGAGTCGCCGTACCGGCCCGTCGACTCGTAGACCTCGTCGCCGACCACCTGCAGGCCCTGGGTGAATAGGGCGGGATCGTGCTCCAGCGTGCGCATGACCTCGACCGAACCGCGGACCGGCTGCGGCTCCGACGGGCCGACCGGGACGCGCGGGGCGGTGGACCCGGTGGACGACGAACCGGCGGGCGCGCTGGAGGACGCCAGCGAGGTCCCGGCCGCGGTGGTGGGGCTCGGTTCGCTCCCGTCCCCGGTCGAGCACGCCGTCAGCGCGGCGATCAGGCTCAGGGACACGACGAGGGGGCCGACCGGGCGGCGGACACTGCTCATGCCCCCAAGGATGCCGCACGACGGGCCGGACCGCGCCCTCCCCGCGATGATGCGCATAATGGGGGACGTGAACACCGAGGTAGGCACGGATCAGGGGGCGACCGTCGCGGGCACCGATGAAGAACCGGGCTTCGACGCTGAGCTGCGTGAGCGGCTGGCCTCGGCCGTGGACGTGGCGCGGGCGGCGACCGAGGAGTTCGCCATCACCGGCGTGGGCGAGCACCTCGGGACCACCGTCGAGGCCGCGTACACCACCACGCACCGTTTCGCCTCCGAATTGCCCGGGTACCGCGGGTGGTACTGGGCCTGCGTGCTCGCCCTCGTCCCGGGCGGTGAGGTGACGGTCGACGAGATCGCGCTGCTGCCAGGGGACGACGCGCTGGTCGCGCCCGAGTGGGTGCCGTGGGAGAAGCGGATCCGGCCCGGGGACCTCGGCGCGGGCGATCTGTTGCCACCCGCGGAGGACGACGAGCGGCTCGTCCCCGGGTACGTCTCCAGTGGAGACGAGGCGCTCGACGAGGCCGCCGGTCCCATCGGGCTCGGACGTCCCCGTCATCTCAGCCGGCAGGGCCGGTCGGCCGCCGCCGAACGTTGGACCGCCGAGCGGGGGCCCGACACCGAGATCGCCCGCAGCGCCAAACACCACTGCGGCACGTGCGGGTTCCTGGTCCCCCTCGCCGGCTCGCTCGGCACGATGTTCGGGATCTGCGCCAACGAGTACTCCGCGGACGGTCAGACCGTGCACCTCGAGTACGGCTGTGGCGCGCACAGCGAGACCGAGGTGCCGAAGGACACGACGCCGCCGGTACCCGATGCGTACGACGACGCGGCCGTCGACGTGGTGGTCCTGCCGCAGCAGCTCGCCGCTTCGGCCCGCGCCCGCTCAGCGGGGGACACCTCGGCCGGGGAGGCCGGGACCGGAGAGACCGCGTCGGGGGCCGAGGGGTCGACGCCCGCGGACGAGGCCTAGCGCCGCTCAGTCGCGGTCGAAGTCCAGCCCTCGCTGGGCACCCGCGCTGCCCCGCAGGACCGCGCGCCGCTGCAGCGCGTAGACGAGCGAACCGACCGCGCCGACACCGATCCCCACCGCGCACAGCACCACGGTGCGCATGTCGACGTCGGTCATGAGCGTGTGGGCCAGCAGTGCCAGGGTCCACGCCAGCGTCCCGAGGATCACCACGGGACGCGGGTCCAACAAGTAGGTCGGGATCGGCGGTACCCGCGTGTCCTTCGCCTCATCCGTCATGCCCGCGACGCTACCGCAGGTACGTGGCCGGTTACTCTATGACGATTCCCCACCCATAGCCAGGAAGGTCGCCAGATGTCGCAGAGCACCGGGGCCGCGTCGCAGCCCCCCGCCGGGATCGGGGCGGTCGACCGCTACTTCAAGATCAGCGAGCGGGGCTCCACCGTCGCGCGTGAGGTCCGCGGCGGGCTCGTCAGCTTCTTCGCGATGGCCTACATCATCATCCTCAACCCGCTGATCCTCGGCTCGGGTGTGGATGTCGAGGGCAACCAGCTGTCGATCGTCGAGATCGCCGCCGTCACCGCCTTCACGGCCGGCGTGATGACCATCGCGTTCGGCGCCATCGCCCGGTACCCGTTCGCGTTCGCGACAGGCCTCGGCATCAACTCGCTCGTCGCGGTGACGATCGCCCAGCAGGTGACCTGGGCAGAGGCCATGGGCCTCATCGTCATCGAGGGCGTCATCATCGTGATCCTCGCGATCACCGGGTTCCGCACCGCCGTGTTCAACGCGGTCCCCGCCGATCTCAAGGCCGCGATCGCGGTCGGTATCGGCCTGTTCATCGCCATGGTCGGCGTGGTCGACTCCGGGTTCGTGCGCCGCCTGCCGGACGCCGCCAACACCACCGTCCCGGTCGGCCTCGGTATCGGCGGCTCGATCGCGTCCTGGCCGACCTTCGTCTTCGTCGTCGGCCTCCTGCTCTGCGGCGTGCTCGTCGCCCGGAGGATCCGCGGCGGTCTGTTCATCGGCATCGTCGTCACCGCGGTGTTCGCGGTCATCGTCGAGGGCTTCGCGAACGCCGGTCCGTCCGTCGTCGACGGCGAGCCCAACCCCACCGGCTGGAGCCTCGCGGTGCCGGTCATCCCGGACTCCCTGGGCGGCATCCCCAACCTCTCGCTCATCGGCAACGTCGACCTCATCGGCGCGTTCACCCGCATCGGCCCGCTGGCCGCCGGACTGTTCGTCTTCCCCCTTCTGCTCGCCAACTTCTTCGACGCCATGGGCACGTTCACCGGCCTCGGCAAGGAGGCCGAGCTCATGGACGACAAGGGCAACCTGCCCAGCATGAAGAGCGCCCTGGTGGTCGAGGGCTTCGGCGCCGTCGCCGGCGGTCTGACCTCGTCGTCGTCGAACACGGTCTTCCTCGAGTCGGCCTCCGGCATCGCCGAGGGCGCGCGCACCGGCCTGGCCAACGTCGTCACCGGCGTGCTGTTCCTGCTCGCGATGTTCTTCACCCCGCTCTACGAGGTGGTCCCGGTGGAGGCCGCCGCCCCCGCCCTCGTGATCGTGGGCGCGCTGATGATCGCCCAGATCAAGCAGATCGACAACAGCGACTTCTCCATCGCCCTGCCCGCGTTCCTCACGATCGTGGCGATGCCGTTCACCTACTCGATCGCCAACGGTATCGGCATCGGCTTCATCGCGTGGGTCGTCATGGCGACCGCGACCGGCAAGGCCCGCACCGTGCACCCGATCCTGTGGATCGTCGCGGCCGCGTTCGTCCTCTACTTCGCCATCGGCCCCATCACCGACGCGCTGGCCTGACCGGCCGGCGGGAGGAGCGACCGTACCGTGCACGTCGTCGACGTCTCCGATCCCGCCGACCCCCGGTTGGACGACCTCCGCGACCTCAACAACTCCGACCGCCGGCCCGACCTGCCCGGCGGTCGGGGACTGGTGATCGCCGAGGGCACCTACGTGGTGGGCCGCATGCTGCTGTCCCGATTCCGGCCCCACGTCCTGCTCGGCACGGACTCGCGCCTGCAGCAGCTGCGACGCGAGGCCACCGCCGAGGGGTGGGACGCCGACGAGCGGGCCGGCGACGCGGTCTACCTGCGCACCACGAAGGACGTCCTCAGCGAGGTGATCGGCTTCCGCTCGAGCCGTGACATCCTCGCCGCCGCCGACCGGCCCGAGCCGCTGGCGGTGGACGAGGTCGTCGACGGGGCCCGCACCCTCGTCGTGCTCGAGGGCGTCAACGACCCGGAGAACCTCGGCGCGATCTTCCGTAACTGCGCGGCGCTCGGCGTGGACGGGGTCCTGTTCGGCGCCGCCACCGGGGACCCGCTGTACCGGCGCGTCGTGCGCGTGTCGATGGGGCACGTGCTGCGGCTGCCGTTCGCGCACCTGCCCGGCACGCCGACCACGTGGCAGCGGAGCCTCGACGACCTCCGCGAGCGCGGTTTCCGCACCGTCGCACTGACCCCGGCCGCCGAGGCACCCCTCTCCCGCGCCGTCGACGCCGAGAAGGTCGCGTTCGTGCTGGGTGCCGAGGGACCGGGCCTGACCGAGCACGCCATGCGCGCCTGCGACGTGCGCGCCGCCATCCCCATGACCGACGGCACGGACTCGCTCAACGTGGCCACCGCCGCCGCGGTCGCGTTCTACGAGCGGGCCCGGCGCGACTGAACCCCCCGCGCGACCGATCCCCGGCGCGACGACTACCGCGAGCGGCGGCGCGCTCGGCGGGACACCTCGTCGACGCCCCGGCG
>NZ_KV824020.1:0-16688 GCF_001815995.1 Dietzia sp. HMSC21D01
ACGCGGTGCGGGGCGCGGCGGGTTCCAGTCCCAGGAGCAGCCCGGCCGGCACGGCGGCACGCACCGCGGGTAGCACGGCCACGCGCGGGGCGTGGGCGCGGATCGTCGCGCGGAGCTCGCCGAACCGTTCACGGGTGACGAGGTCGCATTTGTTGACGACGACGAGGTCGGCCTCCGCCAGGTGCGCCGCCAGACGCGGGTGGCGCTCCATGGCGTCGTCGAGGCCCTCGGCGTCGACCACCTGGATCATCCCGGCGTGCCGCACGACGTCGCGCGGCACGTCGTGGACCATCCGCGACAGCACCGACGGCTCGGCGAGTCCGCTGGCCTCGATCACGGCCAGGTCCAGACCCATCCCGGGATCGGCCAGCCGACCCAGCGTCCCGGCCAGTTCGCTGGCGTCGACCTCACAGCACACGCAGCCGTTGGCGAGGGAGACCATCGAGTCGACGCGGCCGGCCACGGCGGTGGCGTCGACGTCGATCTCGCCGAAGTCGTTGACGATCGCCGCGATCCGCAGCCCGGGCGCGCCGGAGAGCAGGTGGTTGAGAAGGGTGGTCTTGCCCGCGCCCAGGTAGCCGGTCAGGACCAGTACCGGCAACGGCTCGCCGGGGGCGCGGCGGGCGTCCGTACGCCCGTCACCGCCCCCGGCGAGGTGACCGTGCGCGAGACGGTTGCTCAGCGCTTCCACTCGGGCTTCCGCTTCTCCGCGAACGCGGACATGCCCTCGGACTGGTCCTCGGTGGCGAACAGCGCGTAGAAGGCGTTCTGCTCGGCGAGCAGCCCCTCCTCGAGCGTGGTCTCGAAGGAGCGGTTGACCGCCTGCTTCGCGGCGATCGCGGTGGTCTTGCTCATGGAGGCGATCTTGTCCGCGACCTTGCGGGTCTCCTCCAGCAGGTCGGCGGCGGGCACGACGCGCGCGACCAGGCCGGATCGCTCGGCCTCGTCGGCGTCCATCTGTCGGCCGGTGAGGCACAGGTCCATGGCCTTGGCCTTGCCCACGGCGCGGGTCAGGCGCTGGGAGCCGCCCATGCCCGGGATCACGCCGAGGGTGATCTCCGGCTGGCCGAACTTGGCGTTGTCACCGGCGATGATCATGTCGCACATCATCGCCAGCTCGCAGCCGCCGCCCAGCGCGAAGCCGGAGACGGCGGCGATGATCGGGGTGCGCGCGGCGGTGAGGCGCTTCCAGTCACCGAAGAAGCGCTCGAGGTAGATGCCGGGGTAGGACTTGTCCTTCATCTCCTTGATGTCCGCGCCGGCCGCGAAGGCCTTCTCGGATCCGGTGATGATGATGCAGCCGACGTCGGGGTCCGAGTCCAGGCCCTCGACGGCCTCGACGACCTCCTTCTCCATGGCGCTGGACAGCGCGTTGAGCGCCTTGGGGCGGTTGAGGGTGATGGTCGCGACCCGGTCGGTCTGCTCGACCAGGATGTTCTCGAACTGCTTCTCGGTCACGGACATGCGCGTCTCCACTCTGTGTCTGCCTACGATTAGTTGGAAGTCCTTGTAAAAACTCCGGGTCCGATGCTAGCCGGTCAGCGCGCGAGCGGCCCGCCGTTCCACAGCCCCGACCGTACGGCCTCTCCGTGGTCGACGGTCGCCTCGCGCGCCTCGGGCACGAGCGGTGTGTACCGCACGAGCGATCCCCAGTCCCGGTCCCAGTCGTGCTCGAGGTAGGTGGGCACGGTCTCGCCCTCGAGCAGCAGCTCGATGAAGCCGAGCGGCCCTCCACCGTCCCACGACTGCCATGTGTTGGTGGAGCTCACCGCGAGACCGCGGTCGGGAAGGACGCGGTATTCGGGCAGCTCGTGGATGCCGGCGTACTCATCGAACGGCCGCAGGCACGGCACGTGGAACGCCACGGCCCAGTCGGGCAGGACCGGTCGGGTGTCCCCGACCAGCTCCTGCATCGTCACGAGCTCCGGCATGCGCGGCGGGGTGAATGCGATCCAGCGCGACGGGTCCGGGTCGAGGTCGCGCACGACCAGCCGGATCGCGGTGGTGTCGTCGGGCAGCGTATCCACGGGCACGCGCAGGTTGCGCCATGCCGGGGCCGGGCCGATGTCCAGGGGAAGGACGGAGCCGGCGATCTCGGTGCCACCGCCGGTCGCGTACTCGACGCGCAGGGCGTCCGGGGCGAAGGAGCCGGCCACGGCGATGGTGACGAGCGGGTTCTCGTCCGACCGCGCGGGCAGCGGATACCAGTCGGTGGTCGTCTCGGCGTTGAACTGCGCACCGGTCTGGTGGCTGCCCAGGACGGGCACGCGGGCGGGGTCGAGACCGAACGGCAGGACGGCGTGGCTGCCGTTGATGCCCTCTCCGGCGCGGACACCGCCCTCGGTGCCGGCGGTGGTCGACGTGGTGTCGGAGCTCTCGCCGGTGCCCGGGGTGTCGGTGTCGACGTCCTGCGTCGCCGTGAGGTCGGTGGGGATGCCGTCGGGCTCGAACCGGATCGCCTCGGCCCCGGCCTCGAGCTGGTCACGCGGCTCGCTCATGGGCGCGAGGAGGCCCGCGTTGGCGTCCGGCTCGGCGAGGACCGCGTCGGCGATGCCGCACGGCTTCCCGGACAGTGCGCGCAGGTTCTGGAGACCCACCGAGTAGGCGGGGTACTGGTTGCGGACGGCCGCGGCCATGGAGGCGACGATGATGACGACGACGAGGGCGGCCGCGAGCCCGAGCGGGGCCCGCGAGATCTCGCGGGCGAAGCGACGGAGGGGCCCGCGGTCGCGGTCGGGCCGCTGCGGCCGGGTCCGCGTGACGAACGGCTCGCGGTAGTGCAGCACCAGCGCGGCCAGGAGAGCCAGCAGCATGAGGCCGACGAACACCGAGGACAGGGTGACCCCGGCGACGGCCGGCTGGGCGCCGCCCCACGGGATGCCGTAGATGGAGATGTACCACCAACCGTTGGTGGAGGTGAAGCTCAGCGCCAGGACGAAGAACACGGCGGCAAGGAACAGCATGCGGTTGCGTAGCGAGCGCGTCGCGGTGGGCAGGACCGCCATGGTCACGAGGGCGGCGAGCGCCGCACCGATGGTCGCGAACGCGCCGAAGTGGTGCGTCCACTTGGTGGGGTTGAGCGCCATGAACGCGATGGAGATCGCCGCCAGGCCCACGATGCGCCGGGCCGGCCCGATCGCCACGCCGGGGACGCGTCCCTTGCGGAACAGTATCGCCGCGCAGGTGATGAGCGAGAGGAACATGGTGAGCACCGCGAACCGCCGCGCGAGCGAGCCGTCCGGGGTGGGGTTCATGAGCCACTCGTAGCGCCACACCTCCTCGAACCAGCGGCCGGTAGGCCCGACGTCGCCGAGCAGAGCCGACGACTGGAGCGTGGTGACCAGCGGCTGGTCCAGGAAGATCAGGTGCAGTACCCCGAGCCCCGCGGCCAGCAGGGGTGCCACGGTCGGGACCCACCCGTCGCGCCGCGCCCGCCGGATGATGAGCAGCAGCAGCGGGCGCGAGGCGGCGATGATGACGGCGATGCAGAACGTGCCCGTCGGCGCCGCGGACAGGGTGAGCCCGCCGATGATGAATCCCGTCGCCGCCGGCAGCAGTCGGCCGGTCGCGAGGGCCCGTTCGAGCGAGACCCAGGTGGCCAGCACGCCGAAGGCGATGATCGGCTCGGGGCGCAGGCCGTTGTTGTAGGTGAGCCAGAACGCGAGGAAGACGGCGGCGGTGCTCCACCGGACGGCGGGCGCTCGACGAGCGGCGATGCCCAGGCGCGGGATGACCTCCCGCGAGAGCAGGATCCACGATCCGATGCCCAGAAGTAGGGCGGGCAGACGGAGCCAGATGCTGCCCAACGACACCGCGCTCATCGCGGTGTAGAGGTAGTACGGCATCCCGAACGGGGCGTAGGGGGCACCGTAGTAGCGGAAGACCTCGGGCATGTAGCCGCTGGAGACCGCCGCGCGCGCCTCGGTGAGGATGTAGCCGTCGTCGGCCGTGTTGGCGCCGATGACGTGCCACACGAGCAGGGTGCCCACGACGAGCACGTCCAGCGGTCGAGGCTTCCACCAGCCCGGCGGGAGGATCCGGCGGGCCAGCCGTCCGTCACGCAGGTCGAGCCGGTGTAGGGCGACCAGCGCGACGATGATGGCGAGGATGCCCACGACGATCGCGATCTGCTTGAGCGCCGTCGCCTGCGTGGTGTAGCGGGAGTCGACCGTGATGTCGACGGACATGCCCTCCGGGGCCGCGCCCTCCAGATCGGTGAAGACGCCCACCACCTGGGGTCGCAGGTCGCGGTCGATGCGGCCACCGACGCCCTGCCCGTCGACGGAGAGTCCGGTGAACTCGGCACCGATCGAACCGGAGTCGGCGATGACGCGGATGCTCGAGCAGCCGCCGGGCGCGGCGACCGCCTCGGTCGGAGCGGAGGCGATGAGGACGTTGCGGCTGCGCACCTCGACGTTCGGGCCGGCCACGGACACCATGAGGCCGCGCGCGCCGGCGTCCTCCCCCGCCTCGCGCGGCGCGGTGGAGACGAGGACCCCGTCCTCGCGGCCCTGCTCGCGCAGCTCGGTCACCGCCGAACACGGGAGTTCCACCTCGATGTCGAGCGGGTAGTACGCCACCAGGGGCGCGGTGACCGGGTCGAGGGTGCCGCCCTCGGGCCAGCTGATACTCGTCGTGGTCTGCGTGACGGGGAGCAGCGGCACGACGATCGCGAGCAGGATGCCGATCAGTCCACTGACAGCGGCGATGATCCCCCACCGAGGTCCCGACTGGGTTCTCTCCGGCACGACAGGGACCTCGCTGGCAGTCGATGGCATGGCGTCCACGCTATAACGAGGGGTCGACGATCCCCGAAACGACGAACGCGCCGGAGGGATAACCCTCCGGCGCGTCATGTCCGTGGTGGCCAGAGTCGGGATCGAACCGACGACCTTCCGCTTTTCAGGCGGACGCTCGTACCAACTGAGCTACCTGGCCATAAGACCACCGGCGCACCCGGTGAAACCGAATGCGCCGGTTGCCTCTGGCGACCCTGACGGGACTTGAACCCGCGACCTCCGCCGTGACAGGGCGGCGCGCTAACCAACTGCGCCACAGGGCCGTGCTCTCCGCACGAGAAAGAACATTAGTGGACGCCGCCGTCGATGCGCAAATCGGGCCCCGGTCCCCCGGTCGTGCGCTGGTCAGCGCCGCGTTCGAAACGGGGCGCCCCCGACCCCGAGGGAGCGCGGTGGCGCCACCGTCGCGAGGCACTGAACGCACGAGGTCCCGGCCACCTGCTCGGTGACCGGGACCTCGACTGTGTACCCCCTACGGGATTCGAACCCGCGCTGCCGGCGTGAAAGGCCGGTGTCCTAGGCCGCTAAACGAAGGGGGCCTACGCCACGTCCGGGATCGCCGGTCCGCAGCGCGCTCCAGTGTAGGGCACCGCCCGCCGGGCGGATAAACCAACCGGGAGGCGGGGCGGTATCGTGGCCGTCGCCCCTATAGCTCAGTTGGTAGAGCTACGGACTTTTAATCCGCAGGTCGTCGGTTCGAGCCCGACTGGGGGCACCACCGCGGTCGCCTGGTCGGCTGCTCGTCACCGATTTTGGACGCGTACGCCGACCACTGGGACACTTGATCCATGTCCGCCCCCACCGCCACCGCCTCCCCCGCGCTGCGCATCGGCCCGCTCGAGCTCGCGTCGCCCGTCGTCCTCGCGCCGATGGCCGGGGTCACCAACGTCGCCTTCCGCACCCTGTGCCGCGAGATCGAGCGGGAGCAGCAGGGATCGGTGTCGGGACTGTACGTGTGCGAGATGGTCACCGCCCGTGCGCTGGTCGAGCGGCAGCCCGCGACCTTGCACATGGCGACGTTCGCGTCCGACGAGTCGCCCCGCAGTCTGCAGCTGTACACGGTCGACGCGGAGTACACGTACGCGGCGGCCAGGATGATCGTCGACGAGAACCTCGCCGACCACATCGACATCAACTTCGGATGCCCGGTCCCCAAGGTCACCCGGCGCGGCGGCGGATCCGCGATCCCCTACAAGCGCCGCCTGTTCCGGTCGATCGTGGCGGCGGCGGTGAGGGCCACCGAGGGCACCGAGATCCCCGTGACGGTCAAGATGCGCGTCGGGATCGACGACGAGCACCACACTCACCTCGACGCCGGTCGGATCGCCGTGGAGGAGGGCGCCAAGGCGGTGGCGCTCCATGCGCGGACCGCAGCCCAGCGGTATTCGGGGGAGGCGGACTGGTCGCAGATCTCGCGACTGGTCGAGCACGTCGGCGCGGTATCGGACGTGCCGGTTCTCGGTAACGGCGACATCTTCTCCGCCGAGGACGCGGTGCGGATGCGCGAGCAGACCGGGTGCGCGGGCGTGGTGATCGGCCGCGGTTGTCTCGGCCGTCCGTGGCTGTTCTCCGAGCTGGCCGCCCGCCTCGCGGGCCGCGAGGCGCCGACCCCGCCCACTCTCGGAGAGGTCGCCCGGATCATGTACCGCCACGGCGAACTCCTCGCCGAGCACCACGGCGAGGACAAGGGCATGCGGGACATCCGCAAGCACGTCGCCTGGTACCTGCGCGGGTTCCCCGCCGGGTCGGAGAAGCGGGTGGCCCTGTCCGCCGTCCGCACCCTGAACGATCTCGCCGCGATGCTGGCCGACCTGCCGACTGACGAGCCGTTCCCCGCGGACGGCTACGGACCGCGTGGGCGGCAGGGCTCGCCGTCGAAGGTCCTGCTGCCCGAAGGGTGGCTGGACGACCCCGAGGACGACGCGGTGGCGCTCGCCGGCGCGGACGCCGAGAACTCCGGGGGCTGACCCCCGGGGTGACCCCGAGTTCACCGGGCGTTCACCGTGAGCGGAGATCACCGCGCTGACATGGGCGTATGCTGGCGGTATGCGTCTTGTCTACTCCGAAGAACTCGCGGATCTGGCCACCTCCATGGCCCGGATGTGCTCCCTCGCGACCGATGACATGGAGTTGGCCACCCACGCTCTGCTCCAGGTCGACCTCGTCGCCGCGGAGAAGGTCCTACAGTCGTCGTCGGAGATGTCGCGGCTGGCGACCGAGAACGAGGAGCGCGGTTTCGCGCTGCTCGCCCTCCAGGCCCCGGTAGCGCGTGACCTCCGCCAGGTGGTCACGTCGATACAGCTGGTGCAGGACCTGGTCCGGATGGGCACCCTGGCGGGCCACGTCGCCAAGATCGTCCGCCGGCGCCATCCCGAGCCGGTTCTGCCAGAGCCGGTCAACGGCTACCTAGCGGAGATGGGCCGCGTGGCCGTCGCCCTCGGCCGCTCGGCCACCGAGGTGCTGCTCAACAGGGACCCCGAGCAGGCCGCGACCCTGGCACAGCAGGACGATGCGGTCGACGACCTGCGTCGCCACCTGTTCACCCTGCTCACCGTTCGCGAGTGGAAGTGGGGCGTGGCCTGCGCGGTCGACGTGACCCTGCTGGGCCGGTACTACGAGCGGTTCGCCGACCACGCGGTCGAGGTCGCGCAGCGCGTGATCTTCCTGGCGACCGGCGAGTACGCCACCACCCCCGAGAGCGATCCCGAGGAGCCGTCGCCGTCGAGCGAGGAGCTGGTTCGCCGCTTCAACGAGACGGACCGTGCCTTCAAACAGCGGATGGCGCAGCACGAACCGGATGAGGACGAAGGGTCACCACAGGGGTCCTGACCAGCGGGTGGCGCGCCACACGCGTCACGCACGACGAAGACCGCCCCGTCCCGGGGTTCCGAGCCCGGGGCGGGGCGGTCTCGTGTGTGGCGGGATCCGGCTGGTGCCGCGAGGCGATCCGGGTCGTGGTCGGCTCAGCCGAAGCGGCCCGAGACGTAATCCTCGGTCTGCTTGTTCTCGGGGTTGGAGAAGATGCGCTCGGTGGAGTTGACCTCCACGAGCTGCCCGGGCATTCCGGTGGCCTCGAGGGAGAAGAACGCCGTCTGGTCGGACACACGGGCGGCCTGCTGCATGTTGTGCGTGACGATCACGATGGTGAAGTCGTTCTTGAGCTCGGCGATGAGATCCTCCACCGCCAGGGTCGAGATAGGGTCGAGAGCCGAACAGGGCTCGTCCATGAGCAGTACCTGGGGCTCGATGGCGATCGCGCGGGCGATGCACAGACGCTGCTGCTGACCGCCGGACAGGCCACCGCCCGGCTTGTCGAGACGATCCTTGACCTCGTTCCACAGGTTGGCACCGCGCAGCGACTTCTCGGCGACCTCGTCGAGGGTCTTCTTGTTCTTCACGCCCTGCAGACGCAGACCCGCGACGACGTTCTCCTTGATCGACATCGTGGGGAACGGGTTCGGGCGCTGAAAGACCATCCCGATAGTGCGGCGGACGGCGACCGGGTCGATCTTCTTGTCGTAGATGTCGACTCCGTCGAGCTTGATGGAGCCCTTCACCGAAGCACCGGGGATCTCCTCGTGCATCCGGTTGAGCGAACGCAGCACCGTGGACTTGCCGCAGCCGGAGGGGCCGATGAACGCCGTCACGGAGCGGGGCGGAACATGGAGGTTCACGTCCTTCACGGCGTGGAAGTCGCCGTAGAAGATGTCGACGCTCTCGAGGTCGAGTCGCTTGGCCATATCGGGTCCTTACTTGGTCTTGGGCGCGAGCGCCTTGGCGGCGAACGTGGCGAGCACGTTCGCCAGCCCGATGATGATGATGAGCGTCAGGGCAGCACCCCAGATGCGGTACTGGCCGGCCTCGTTGGGGTTCGAGAGCTGGTTGTAGATCAGCAGCGGCAGCGAGGCCATGTTGCCCTCGAACACGTCGTAGTTGTAGCGGGCCGTGTAGCCCACGAGGATGAGCACCGGCGCCGTCTCGCCCATCACGCGGGCCAGCGCGAGGAAGATGCCCGAGATCATGCCCGACAGCGCGGTCGGGACCACGACGCTGACGATGGTCTTCCACTTGGGCACGCCCAGCGCGTAGGAGGCCTCCCGGAGTTCATCGGGGACCAGCTTGAGCATCTCCTCGGTCGACCGCACGATGAGCGGCAGCATGAGCAGCACCAGCGCCAGAGCCACGGCGAAGGCGCTGAGGTTGAACTTCAGCACCGAGATCCAGACGCCGAAGATGAAGATGGCAGCCACCACGGACGGGACGCCGGCGAGGACGTCCACCATGAACGTCGTGGGCCTGGCGAGCCTGGAGTCGGGGTACTCGACGAGCATGATGCCCGCGGCGACGCCCAGAGGTATCGAGATGACGGCCGCGATCAGCGCCTGTACGAGGCTGCCGTAGATCGCGTGACCGACCCCGCCCGCCATCGAGGACGGCGCGACGAGATTGAACGAGTTGGTCCACCAGTTCACGTTGATGATCGCGGGGAAACCCGAGACGATCACCTTGAACAGCAGGGCGACCAGGGGGATGACGGCCAGCACGAAGCAGACCGTGAACACCACGGTCGCCGCCTTGTCCTTGATCTTCCGGCCACCGGAGATCGGAAGGAATGTGTCGGCCGGCTTGGCCGGTTTGGCGAGGTCGGGGGTTGCCTGGGACATCAGCCGTTGACCTTTCCACCGGACACCGAGCGCGCGATGAGGTTGACGATGAAGGTGAGGATGAAGAGCACGAGGCCGGCCGCGATGTACGCACCGGTCGGCAGCGGGTGGTTGAACTCGGCGCTACCGGACGCGATCTTGGAGGCGAAGGTGAACCCGCCGTCGAACAGCGACAGTGTGCTGGGCGAACTCGCCGCGCGGAGGATGATCAGGACCGCCACCGTCTCTCCGAGCGCGCGACCGAGGGCGAGCATGGAGCCGGCGATCATCCCCGACTTGGCGTAGGGGAAGCAGGTCATCCGGATCTTCTCCCACTTGGTGGCGCCCAGCGCGAGCGCCGCCTCCTGGTGCAGAGAAGGCGTCTGGCGAATGGTCTCGCGGGACATCGAGGTGATGATCGGCAGGATCATGATCGCCAGGACGACGCCGGCGGTGAAGATGGTGCCGCCGCCGGCGATCGTGACGTTGCCGTCGCCGAACAGGAAGAACCAGTTGAGGTTCTCGTTGAGCCACGTGGCGAACGGGACCATCCACGGCCCCAGGACGAGCAGACCCCACATGCCGTAGATGATCGACGGCACGGCGGCCAGCAGGTCGATGAGGGCCGACAGCGTCCGTGAGAGCCGGGGCGGCGCGTACTGCACCAGGAACGTGGCGATCCCGATGGAGACGGGCACCGCCAGCACCAGGGCGAAGACGGAGCTCAGCACCGTGACCTTGAGCAGGTCGAGGATGCCGAACGACATGTTCTCCGGGTCCGTGGTGTTCCACACGGACGACGTGAAGAAGTTGACGTTGTTCTGCATGAGCGACGGCGTCGCCTGCATGACCAGAACGATCCCGATGAGGGCGATGAGCGCGACGATGACCGCGCCCGCGAAAACGGTGAGCCCGCGGAAGATCGCGTCGATCCTCTGGGACGACCCGGCGTCGCGCAGGCCGCTCCCGCCGCCCGTGTCCGCGTCCGACGCCGGGGCGGTGCCGTCGGCGGGCCCGCCGGACGAGGAGTTCTTGCCGGCGTCACGGTCGACGGATTCGTGAACTGTCATGAGACCTTCAGTCGCTCAGGTGGGAAAGGGGTCGGTCACCGCGCCCGACCGTACAGGGGTGGACGCGGTGACCGGAAATATCAGGAGATTTCGGAGATCGCCGTCACCAGCTTCTCGCGGAACTCGTCGGGCACCGGGATGTAGCCCTCGGGCTCGAGCTGACCCTGGACGTCCTCGGACACCGCGATGTTGAGGAAGGACTTGACGGCCTCGGCGGTCTCGGGATCGCCGTAGGTCGAGCAGACGATCTCGTAGGTCGGCATGATGATCGGGTAGGCGCCCGCGGCCTCGGGGACGTAGAACGACGAGGTGTCGATGACCAGGTCGTTGGAGCCCTCGTTCTTCAGGGTGGCCGAGTCGATCGTGGTGCCGGCGGTCTCGGCGTTGAGCTCGACGCCCTCGGAGTCGGCCGGGGTGATGACCTTGACCATGCCGAGGTCCTGGCTCTTGGCGTAGGACCACTCGGTGTAGGTGATGGTGCCCGGGGTCTGCGCGACGGCGGCGGAGACGCCCTCGTTGCCCTTGGCGCCCTCGCCCGTGCCGCCGTTGAACGTCTTGCCGGCGCCCTCGGTCCACACCTCGGGCGCGGCCGCCTCGAGGTACTTCTGGAAGTTGTCGGTGGTGCCCGACTCGTCCGAGCGGAAGATCACGGTGATGTCCTGGTCGGGCAGCTCGACGCCCTGGTTCTCCTCGGCGATGGCCGGGTCGTTCCAGTTGGTGATCTCGCCCTTGAAGATCTTGGCGAGCGTGTCGGCCGACAGCGCGACCTCGACGCCGTCCAGGTTGTAGGCGATCGCGATCGGGCCGAAGACAGCCGGCAGGTTCCACGCCGGGCCCTCGCACCGCTGCTCGGCCTGCGTGTACTCCTCGTCCTTGAGGGGGGAGTCCGAGCCGCCGAAGTCGGTCTGGCCGCCGATGAACTCCTTGACGCCGGCGCCGGAGCCGTTCGAGTTGTAGTCGAGGGTGTGGCCCTCGCAGCTCATGGCGTAGGAGTTGGCGAAGACGGTCATCGCGTTGTTCTGCGACGAGGCGCCGGAGGCCTTGAGTGCGGCCTTGCCGCCGCACTCCGCGTCGGCGACCTGCTGAGCGGCCTGATCGCCGGAACCGGCATTGTTATCCGAGCAGGCGGCGAGGCCGACCGTCGTGAGGGCAGCGAGGCCGAGCAGAGCACCGGTGCGCTTGAGGTCCACAAAATCTCCTAGGTTCATCCGGCGGGATGCCCCACCGGTTCACGTTCTTGGCGATCTGGTCGCGGGGCCGGACCGCACACACCGGCCCGACGGGGAGAGAACCTAAAGCTCGGACGTGAACAGCCCCGAGGAAGTAGGTGAACCCGAGATGAACTCCCTGTTCGCGCGTAGTTCACCCTGCCCGCGGAGCCCTCCCGGCGAGGCCCCCACCTGGGGTGACACTGAGAACGGGCACCCCCGCCATCCCGGTCATCACCGCGAGGCGTACGTCACATCGCGGTGCTCGACCGTGAATCCGAGACGCTCGTAGGTACTGATCGCCGGGGAGTTGTCACCCTCGACGTAGAGCACCACCGACTCCGCGCCGACGGTGTCCTCGAGGTGCGCGACGCCGAGGGCGGTGAGTAGCCCGCCGAGACCGCGCCCCTGCTCCGCCGGGTCCACCGCGACGACGTAGACCTCGCCCTCCACCGGCTCCCCCGGCTCCGCGACGGTCTTGGTCCAGTGGAACCCGGCCAAGCGCGACCGCGGCCCCGTGACGTCGACGGCCAGGAACACGCCGGCAGGATCGACCCAGTCCACGGCCAGCCGCTCGTCGAGCTGATCACGACTCCAGCCGCCCTGCTCCGGGTGCCACGAGAACGCGGCGTTGTTGACGCGCAGGAACTCCGCCCGTGCGTCCAGGCCCGGCCAGCGCTGCCCGCCCTCGGAGGCGGCGTCGGCGAGCGTGCCGGTCTCGATCCCCTCGGCCGGGCGCTGGTCCGGCAGCGCCGGGACGTCGGCGGCGCGCCTGCGCATCATCAGCAGTTCGCGCGTGCGCGCGAGGCCCATGCCGTCTGCGAGACCCCGCGCGGCCGGCAGATCCCCGTGGGCCCACACGGCGACATCCGGTTCCGCCTCCAGCACCGCGCGCACGAGAGCGGTGCCCAGTCCCCGCCGGCGGTGTCCGGGGTGGACCACCAGCTCGGCGGACGACCCGGGTCCGCTGCCCGTCAGCTGCGCATACCCGGCCGGCCCGTCCGTGCCGGGAGCGCTCGCGAGAAAGTGACGGACCCGGGCGGACGGCGCCCGCAGCGCCCGTAGCGGCTGCTCCCCCAGCGGGGCCACCCCGTCCAGCGTCTCGGCCTCCGCGGCCATCGCCTCCACCCGGTCGGCGGTGGCGGCGTCCATGGATCGTTCATCGACCGTCATGCGTCCCCTCCCTCCTCGCGGCGGTCCGTCGGTCTGACCGCCTTGTACCCGACGTTACGGACCGTGCCGATGAGGGACTCGTGATCCGGGCCCAGCTTGGCGCGCAGGCGCCGGACGTGCACGTCGACCGTGCGCGTGCCGCCGAAGAAGTCGTAGCCCCACACCTCCTGGAGGAGCTGGGCGCGCGAGAACACCCGGCCGGGGTGCTGGCAGAGGTGCTTGAGGAGCTCGAACTCCTTGTAGGTCAGATCCAGGGGCCGTCCCTTGACGCGGGCCACGTAGGTCTCCTCGTCGATCACCAGATCGCCGACCGTGAGGAGGCCGCCGTCCGCCTCGCCCTGGGTGGAGCGTCGCGCGGCCGCCAACCGGAACCGGGCGTCCACCTCGGCCGGACCCGTCGTGGGCAGGAGGATGTCGTCCAACCCCCAGTCACCGCTGACGGCGATCAGACCGCCCTCCGACACCACCGCGATGACGGCGATGTCCGCGCCACCCGCCAGGAGCCTGCACAACGCCCGGGACGCCGCCAGATCGCTCCGCGCGTCGACCAGTGCCAGTGCCGCCCCGGACAGCTCACCCACCGACGAGGCGAGAGGGGGGAGCACCCGGACCGAGTGCGGGAGCAGAGGCAGGGCCGGGATGACCGCCTCCGGGTCTGCTTCAGCGGCGAGGAGCACTACGTCCATGTCGCTTCCTCTCCATCCGGGGCCGAAAGGAATACTAGCGACCCCTACCCCCGGAACAGGGAGTCGAGTACACCTGAATCCCATGAGGATCCCCCGACCCGCTCTCGTCGCGGTCGCCGCGGTGCCCGTGGTGGCCTGTGGTGCGTTCGCCGCCGAGGCCGTCTACGCCTCCCGGATCGAGGCGGACCTGTCGACCCGGATCGCCGCCCCCGGGGAGGTCGGGGTGCCGTCGGTGAAGATCGGGGGCGCGCCCGGGTCACGGTGGGTCGCGCCCGACACCCTCGCCTCGGCCGCCATCCGGATCGAAGGCGTCGAACGGCCCGGTCTCGGCCCCGTGGCGGTCGAGGCCGCGGCCACCGATGTCCGCGTCCCCGGCGACCCGGGCGCACCGCCCACCGCCCCGGAGGCGACGATCTCGGTTCAGATCACCGGAGACTCGCTCGGGCCCGCCCTCGGGATGCGGGACGTGCTGGTCGGCGCGGCCGACGACCCGAGCCTGGCCGGCGGGACCGAACACCGGGCCCGCGTCACCGGGACCATCGAGGGGACCGACACCCGTGTCTCCGCGTTCGTCGACCTCGTCGTCGACGCCCGAGGCGCGCACCTCGTCCCCGTCGCACCCGCGACGGGACCGGCGGGGTTCCCCGACGGCGACGGCGAGCTCGCGCTCCGCCGCACCGCACTGACCCTCGAGCCCGACGTCCTCCCCCTGGGCGCGACGGTCGAGGAGCTCACGGTCACCGGCGGCACCATCACCGCCGCCGGCGCCGCCGCACGCGGCGGAGCGCCGCTCGACGGCCTCGCGCGCCCCGGACACTAGACTCGCCCACATGAGTCGCGACGACGTACTGGTCAGCACCCGCTGGGCCGCCTCGCGCCTGGCCGACGACTCGGTGGTCTTCCTCGAGGTCGACGAGGACGTGACGGCCTATCACGCCGACGGCCACATCCCGGGGGCCGTCCCACTCAACTGGCGGACCGAGTTGCAGCAGCAGTACACACGCGACCTGGTCGACCGCGAACGGTTCGGTGAACTCATGTCCGAGCGGGGCATCAGTCGCGACCACACGGTCGTCGTCTACGGCGGCAACCACAACTGGTTCGCCGCCTACGCGTACTGGTACCTGCGCCTCTACGGGCACCGCGACGTCCGACTCCTCGACGGTGGTCGCATGCTGTGGGAACGCGAGGGACGCCCCCTCGAGACCGAGACGCCCCGGCGCCCGGTCACCGACTACGTGGCCGACCCGCAGGACCTGTCGATCCGCGCCTTCCGCGACGACGTCCTCGCCGGGCTGGGCCGCGACGGCTTCGTGGACGTGCGCTCGGTGGACGAGTACACCGGTCGCCTCGCCGCTCCCGCCGGGCTGCCGCAGGAGGGAGGACGCCAGCGCGGCCACATCCCGGGCGCGGTCAGCATCCCGTGGAACCGCGCCGTCACCCGCGACGGCACCTTCCGCTCCGACGCGGAACTGCGCGAGATCTACTCGGACTTGATCACCGACCCCGATCGGCGCATCGTGGCCTACTGCAGGATCGGCGAGCGGTCGAGCCACACCTGGTTCGTCCTCCACGAGCTCCTCGACCAGCCCGACGTCGTCAACTACGACGGCAGCTGGGTCGAGTACGGCTCCCTCATCGGGGTCCCGGTCGAGCGGTGAGGCGTCGCGCCCCGCGCGGGCGTGAGGCTGACTAGTCTCGATCTCATGTCTCTGCTGTCCCGTGCGCTCGGCATGGCCGGGCGGGCGTCCGTCGTCGCCGTCGGCGCCTCCATCGCCTCCGCAGTCCTCGTGGGTATCGATCAGCGTCGGGGGGCGACCCCGGAGGTACCCGATCACCCCGGCCCGTACTCCCCAGAGGAGCGCGAGGTGGCGGTGCGGATGTACCTCACCGCCCTCACCGCGCCGGCCGCGGCGTTCCGCGTCCCGTTCGCACCCGACTGCGTGCGGCGCGAGAACGGGATCAAGACCGGCTTCAACGCGGCCCAACTCCGCTGGGACCTCCACCTGCACCTGCAGTACTCGGTGATCCGTGAGGTGCGGGACATCGTCCTCACCGTGGACCCCCCGGGCCGGGAGGGCGTCGTACACGCGGAGTTCACGCTCGCGACCGTTCTGGGCGTGAAGGCCAGGGTCTCCGAGGACTTCGTCGTGCCACCCGAGGACTGCCTCATCCACTCGATCGACGCCCGCATCGCAGTGGGCTGAACGCCTCGGGGTTAGAATCAGGCCATGGTGCTCTTCTTCGAGATCCTCCTGGTCCTCTGCACGCTGGCCATCCTGTGGGCCACCTGCTACATCGTCTACCGCACGGTCACCGACGAGTCGTGACGGAAAGCGGCCAGCCGAACGCCGGTGACCCCACGCCGCCCACCCCTGACGGGGTAGGGGGCGAGTCGGTGGTGCGCGGGTCCGGGAACGCTGCCGTCAACGCCGCCGCGCAGCGCTCCGAGGAGACCGCCCGCCGGAACATCCCCGCGTTCTCCGAACTCCCTGTCCCCGAGGACACCGCCAACCTGCGCTTCGGGCCCGACCTCCACCCCGGCCTACTCGCCCTGCTACCCCTCGTGGGTGTCTGGGAGGGCGAGGGCGAGGCGGACACCGAGGACCGCGGTCAGCACCGGTTCGGCCAGCAGGTGGTGGTCTCGCACGACGGCGAGAACTACCTGAGCTGGACGTCCCGCTCGTGGACCTACGACTCCGGAGGCGCCGTGAACGACGCGGCCTACCGCGAGACCGGGTTCTGGAGGATCTCGGCGGACGACCAGCTCGAGTTCCTCGTGGCCCACGCCTCGGGGATCATCGAGATGTACTACGGCACCCCCATCACCCAGTCGGCATGGGAAATGGCCACCGACGTGGTCCTCGCCTCCCCCACCGGCCCCAAGCGGGGCGGCGCCAAGAGGATCTACGGGATCGTCGAGGGCGGCGACCTCGGATGGGTCGAGGAACGGGTCCACCCGGAGAAGGGCCTGGTCCCACACATGTCCGCGCGCCTGCGCCGCGTCGCGGGCTGACCCGAACGGGTCCCGGGCCGCGCAACCGACCCAGCCCCGAGTAGCCGACCCGCCCCGCGTAGCCGATCGGCCCCGCCGCCGGCTCCGCTCCCG